>JBDSOJ010000217.1:0-4053 GCA_039914895.1 Gaiellaceae bacterium | reverse complement strand
GCCTGGTCACGCGCGAGCACCTCGATGTTCGTGCGCAGGCTCGTCAGCGGCGTTCGCAGCTCGTGCGAGGCGTCGGAGACGAGCCGGCGCTGCGCCCGCGCGGAGTCCTCGAGCGCGCCGAGCATCGTGTTGAACGTCGTGGCGAGGCGTGAGAGCTCGTCGGCGCCCGACGCGTCGATCCGGCGGGAGAGATCCCGCGTCTCGGACACCTCCTCCGCTGTTCGCGTCAGCCGCTGCACCGGCGCCAGCACCGCCCGCGCCACGAGCAGCCCGAGACCGGCGGCGAGAGCGATGCCCACGAGAGCGAGCGCGATCAGCCAGCGGCTCAGCTGGCGCAGGACGCTGTCCACCTCCTCCAGCGAGCGGGCGACCTGAAGGGCATAGCCGTCGCTCTGGAGCGGAAGCGTGAGCACACGAACGTGCGTCCCCTCTACCTCCGCGTCCTCGTAGAACGGCCTGTCGACCTCGCCGCGCGCGGTGCGCCGGGCACGATCGGAGACGGGCAGCGTCGAGGTTGTGCGGGGAGGCGTGATCGCCTCACCGTCGGCGCGTACGAGCTGGGTGAACACCGCGACGCCGCCGAACTGCTCCGGCGGGATGCCCAGGAACTGCTCCCCGTTCGGGTCGCCGAGCACGCGAAGGCTGGGGAGTGTCGCGGCGCGCGACTCGAGCGTCTCGTCGACCTGGCTGCGCAGCTCGCTGCGGACGAGACCGTACGTGACGGCGGAGGCGCCGACGACGGCGACCGCGACCGCGGCCGCCGCGGCGAGCGTGAGCCGCGCGCGGAAGCTCACGCTTCTCGCAGGGCATAGCCGACGCCGCGGATTGTCTGGATCAGCCGCGGCCTGTCGCCCTGCTCCGTCTTGCGGCGGAGATAGCCGATGTAGACGTCCAGCGAGTTGGAGCCGAAGCCGAAGTCGTAGCCCCAGACCCGCTCGAAGATGATCGAGCGTGTCAGCACCTGCCTCGGGTTGAGCAGGAAGAGCTCGAGCAATGCGAACTCCGTCCGGGTCAGCTCGATCGGGTCGCCGCCGCGCCGGACCTCGCGGGTGGACGGGTCGAGCTCGACGTCGGCGAACCGGAGCACATCGCCGTTCGCTGTGGGTGTCGCGCGGCGCAGGAGCGCGCGCAACCGGGCGAGCAGCTCCTCGAGCGCGAACGGCTTCACCACGTAGTCGTCGGCGCCCGCGTCGAGGCCGGCGACCCGGTCTGCGACCTCGTCGCGCGCGGTCAGCATCAGCACCGGCAGGCTGCTGCCCTCCGCGCGAAGCCTCCGGCAGGTCTCGAGCCCGTCGAGCCGCGGCATCGAGACGTCGAGCACGACTGCATCGACGCTGTTCCCCGGCAGCGCGTCGAGCGCGTCCTGCCCGTCGACGGCGAGCTCGACCTCGTAGCCGTCGAGCTGCAAGGCCCTGCGAAGGGACTCACGAACGGCGGGCTCGTCGTCTACGACCAGGATCTTCATGGAGACATTCTGCGCACGGAGATGAACGGCAACTAAGAACGTCACGTGCACTCGATCGAGGGATCATCCCTCGATCGAGTGGGGTACCTCGATCCAGGGATGGACGCCGGCGCGAAAGCGACTACAACGAGGTAGGGGAGAGGGGTTCCGGGCGACTGCGGCGCCCGTCCGAAGCGGCCACAGCTTCGGCCGGGCGCGCCGCCTGTTCCTGTTTGCGCAGGACGTGGGATCCGCGGAAGCGGATCCCACGTCGCGCGTACCCCTGAAGGGTCGCTTCGCTCGTTCCGCAGAATCGGGATCCGCGGGGGCGGATCACGCGTCGCGAGGATCCCTGAAGGGTCGCTCGCTCCCGGGCTCCTTCGCGAGAGTTGCAGGTGCTAGGGGTTCCACGCCTCGCCGCCGGTGTCCCAGCCGACGAGGGCGTAGGGGGAGACGAGTGTCGCGACGCGCTCGAGCAGTGCCCGCTCTTCCTCGCCAAGCTCGCCGCCGGCCTCGAGCTCGGCGACGCGGCGCTTCTGAAACGCGATCGGGAATGCCGTCGTCTCGGTCTCCGCGCCGGCGAAGGGGCCGGGAACGAGCTCGCCCTCCTCGACGAAGCTGATCCGGACGAAGCAGCCGATGCGCTCGTGCAGGATCGTCACGACCTGCCGGAGCACGTCATCCGCTTCGCCGCCGCCGTCCAGGACGCGCTCGACGGCCTCCAGCGCCTTCACGCCTCCAGATCCTCGCCCTCTAACGAGCGGACCAGGTCGCGGTACTCGTCCGGAATCGCGCAGGCGCGCCGCTCGTCGAGGTCGACGAGGACGAGCGTCTGTGTCGCCGTCACCATCAGCTCGTCGTCCTCCATCCGGTACGCCTCGCACTCGTACGTCGTGCTCGTGCGGCCGATCCGGGCCGCGCGGACGAAGATCTCGAGCAGGTCGTCGAAGCGCGCCGGCGCGTGGTACTCGACGTTTGACGCGCGCATGACGAAGTCGCGACCGGCGATCCACGGCCCAGAACCGCCGAGGTGGCGGTGATACTCCGTCCGCGCGTGGTCGAAGTAGGGCAGGTAGCGGCCGTAGTAGACGATCCCCTGCGCGTCCGTGTCCGAGAACCAGACACGCGCGATCGCCGAGTACTTGAACGGCGGCTTCCGGTCGGTGACCCGGCCGAGCTCGATCCCCGTCACGACCGAATCAGGTCGAGCACCTCGTCGCGCTTGGCCTCCATCAGCCCCTTCGAGGTCGCCTCGAGGTTGAGCCGCAGCAGCGGCTCGGTGTTGGACGGGCGGACATTGAAGTGCCAGTCGTCGTAGTCGACCGAGATCCCGTCCAGGTGCGTCACCGTCCCGTCGGCGTAGCGCTCCTTCAGTTCCTGCAGCTTCAGCGCCACGTCCGCGACCGGGGTGTTGATCTCGCCGGTGAGGAAGAACCGCTCGCGGTAGGGCGCGAGCAGCTCCGAGAGCTTCCGGCCGCTCCTCGAGATCAGCTCGAGCAGGAGCAGGAACGGGACGACCCCCGAGTCGGCCTGGGAGAAGTCGCGGAAGTAGTAGTGCGCCGACACCTCGCCGCCGAAGACGGCGCCCTCCTTGCGCATGCGGTGCTTGATGTACGCGTGGCCGACGCGGTTGATCAGGGCCGTGCCGCCCGCACGCTCGATCGTCTGCTGGACGGCGCGGCTCGCGCGGACGTCGTAGATCACCTTGCCTCCGCCCTCCTTCTGCAGGATCGACTCGGCCAGCAGCGCGGTGACGAAGTCGCCCGGCACGAACTCGCCCGTGTCGTCGACGAAGAAGCAGCGGTCGCCGTCGCCGTCGTAGGCGACCCCGAGATCGGCTTGCTCCTCGAGCGTCTTGCCGACGATGAAACCGCGGTTCTCGGGCAGGAGCGGGTTCGGCTCGTGGTTCGGGAAGCTGCCGTCCGGCTCGAAATAGCAGGTGACCGCGTCGATCGGCAGCCGCTCGAGCACCGGCGGTAGCATCGCTCCGGCCATCCCGTTGGCCGCGTCGATCACGACCCTGAGCGGCTTGATCGCGTCGAGGTCGACGAAGGACAGCACCTTGTCCACGAACGCGTCCCAGATGTCGTAGCTCTCCGCGCTGCGCGTGGAGGCGAGCTTGTGTTTCTGAAACACAAGCGCCCGGTCGCGTACGTCCAGCAGCCCCGACTCGCCGCCGACCGGCAGCGCGCCGCGGCGGACGATCTTCATCCCCGTGTACTGCTTCGGGTTGTGCGACGCGGTGAC
The DNA here is from genome assembly GCA_039914895.1 of Gaiellaceae bacterium. Taxonomy (GTDB): domain Bacteria; phylum Actinomycetota; class Thermoleophilia; order Gaiellales; family Gaiellaceae; genus Gaiellasilicea. Next base: position 362 of record JBDSOJ010000217.1, on the reverse strand, counting down.
GCAGACGCCCCCGTCGAGACTCATGTCGCCGACCGCGAAGTAGACCATCTCCGTCCCGACCATCCCGAGATCCAGCACCTCGGCGCCAGCGTCCAGCGCGCCCTCGATCAGCGCCGCGGCCATCGACGGTGAGGACAGGCGCATGTCCCGGCCGACGGCGATCCGCTTCGGCTCGAACTGCTCGACGTAGGCGCGCCCGATCGCGTAGGCGCCCGCCTCGTCGAGTTCGTCGGGATAGACGCCGCGGACGTCGTACGCCTTGAAGACCTTCGGATCGAGCACGGGCGAGATGCTATGGGAACAGTCTTCGCGCCTGCGGTGTACCCGTTGCATACTTCCCTGCGCAAAGATGAAGCTTCTCG
>JBDSOJ010000208.1:0-13963 GCA_039914895.1 Gaiellaceae bacterium | reverse complement strand
ACCGACCTGGCGCAGGCACTGCTCGAGCTGGCCGAGCTCGATATCGCCGGCCCGCTGCACGTGGCGGGTGCGGACGCGGTCTCGCGGGCGGCGTTCGCCGAGCTGATCTCGCGTGGCGCCGTTCGCTCCGCCCCCGCGCCGGCGTCCCGGCCGCTCGACTGCTCCCTCGACTCCTCACGGGCGCAGGCGATGCTGCGGACGCGACTGCGCGGCGTCCGGGAGGTGCTCGCATGAACCGGCTCGCCGGCGAGACAAGCCCGTACCTGCTCCAGCACGCGGGCAATCCGGTCGACTGGTACCCGTGGGGCGAGGAGGCGCTCGGCCGCGCGCGCGAGGAGGACCGGCCGATCCTGCTCTCGATCGGCTACGCCGCGTGCCACTGGTGCCATGTGATGGAGCAGGAGTCGTTCGAGGATCGGTCCACCGCGGCGGTGATGAACGAGCGCTTCGTCAACATCAAGGTCGATCGGGAGGAGCGGCCCGACCTCGACGCCGTCTACATGGAGGCGGTCGTGGCGCTGTCCGGTCAAGGCGGCTGGCCGATGACCGTGTTCCTGACGCCGGCGGGCGAGCCGTTCTACGGCGGCACCTACTATCCGCCCGAGCCGCGCCACGGGCTGCCGAGCTTCCGCCAGGTGCTCGACTCGATCGCCGAGGCCTGGCGTGAGCGGCGCGATGACGTCTCGCGCGCCGCGGCGCAGCTTGTCGAGGCGGTGCGGCACTCGGCGGAGCTGCGCCCGTCGAACGACCCGCTCACCGACTCCGTGCTGTCGACGGCGGCGCGCGGCCTCGCCTCACAGTTCGAGCCGACCTTCGGCGGCTGGGGCCGCGCTCCCAAGTTCCCGAACGCGCCCGCGCTCGAGTTCCTGCTCCGGCGCGCGCTGGGGACAGTCCCCGGGACTGTCCCCGACGAGGCGGCGCTCGCGATGGTCGTGAAGACGCTCGACGCGATGGCCGCGGGCGGCATGTACGACCTGCTCGGAGGCGGCTTCCACCGCTACTCGGTCGACGAACGCTGGCTCGTGCCGCATTTCGAGAAGATGCTCTACGACAACGCGCTGCTCGCAGCGACGTACCTGCACGGGTGGCTCGTGACCGGGAACGAGCGCTACCGCGAGATCAGCCGCGCCACGGTCGAGTACATGCTGCGGGAGCTGCTGTTGCCCGAGGGCGGCTTCGCCTCCGCGCAGGACGCCGATACGGACGGCGTCGAGGGGCTCACGTTCACCTGGACGGAGGAGGAAGGCGTTCCCGCCGAGCTGCTCGAGCCCTTCGAGCACGGCCGCTCGATCATCCGCGGCGCGCTCGACGAGGAGACGCGCGCCCGGCTCCTCGAGCAACGCGAGCAGCGCCCGAAGCCGCTGCGCGACGACAAGGCGATCGCCTCCTGGAACGGGCTCGCCCTCGCGGCGCTCGCGGAGGCCGGCCGGCGGCTCGAGCGCGCGGACTGGATCGATGCGGCGCGGCGGCTCGGCGAGTTCCTGCTCGGCCCCCTCTCGGACGAGGCCGGTCGTCTGCGGCGCAGCCGGCGCGACGACCGCACGAGCGGCGGCGGCTTCCTCGACGACTACGCGAACGTCGCGCACGGCCTGCTCGAGCTGCACGTCGCGACCGGGGAGCTGCGCTGGCTCCAGGAGGCGCACAGGCTCGCTCGGCTCGCGATCGAGCTCTTCGCCGACGACGAGCGCGGCGGCTTCTTCCTCGCGTCGGCGGACGGGGAGCAGCTCGTCGCGCGGACGAAGGAGCTCGACGATCATCCGCTGCCGTCCGGCAACTCGATGCTCGCGCACGTCCTGCTCCGCCTCGCGCGGATCTACGGCGACGACGAGCTCGAGCGGCGCGCGGTCTCCGTGCTTCGCCTCGTCCGTCCGGCGCTCGAGCGGGCGCCGTCCTCGTTCGGGTGGGCGCTCGTCGCCCTCGACCTCCACCTGAGCCCGCCGCGGGAGCTCGCGATCGTCGGCCCCGTCGACTCCGAGGTCGCGCGGGCGGCGCTCGAGCCGTGGCAGCCGTGGACGGTGGTGGCGGTCGGCCCCGCCGAGGACGTGCCGCTCCTCGCCGGGAAGACCCTCGTCGACGGGGCTCCCGCCGTCTACATCTGCGAGCGCTTCGCGTGCCGAGCGCCCGTGACGGATCCGGCGACGCTCTAACTTCCGCGGCCGTTCGTTGTCTAAGTTCACCAGAAGGAGTAACCTCGCGCTCCAGCGGGCCTCTTTTCGTCAAACAAGGGGAGTCTTTATGCGTAGGGTCACAATCGCCGGGCTGGCACTCGTAGGAGCGCTGCTCCTGGCCATCCCGTCGGCATTTGCGAAGTCGGACGTTGTTGCGGCCGACCCGGGCATCACAGCCAGGACGATCAAGATCGGCGGGACCTTCCCGCTCACGGGTCCGGCATCGTCGTACGCCCCGATTCCGCAGGCGATGAAGGCGTACTTCTCGTACATCAACGCCCGCCGCGGACCTGACGGGAAGCGCGGGATCTACGGCCGGCAAGTGGCCTTTAATTACTTCGACGACGGCTACAACCCGGTCAACTCGGTACAGCTGCACCGGAAGCTCGTGCAGGAGGACAAGGTCTTCGCGATCGTCGGGACACTCGGCACCGAGGTCAACCAGGCCGTTCAGCCGTTCCTGAACTCGTCCAAGGTGCCGCACGTGCTGGTCTCGAGCGGCGCGAGCGACTTCGGTAAGGACTACAAAAAGTACCCGTGGACGATCGGCTGGCAGCCGGACTACATCGCCGAGGCGCGCCTCTACGGGACCGACATCCGCCGGAACCGGCCGAGCGCGAAGATCGCGATCCTGTACCAGAACGACAGCTACGGCAAGGACTACCTGATCGGCTTCAAGTCGGCCCTCGGCACCGCGAAGGTGAAGAGCCAGGTCGTCGGCGAGCAGGCGTACGACCTGGTCGGCGGCACCACGCCCGCGTCACAGCTGGCACGGCTGAAGGCGACCGGGGCGAACACGCTGATGATCTTCGTCACGCCGAACCCGACCGTGCAGTCGTACATCATCCTGCGCGCAATCGCCTGGAAGCCGGCGCAGATCTACGTCAACTCGGTCTCCGCCACCGACGCCTTCATGGGCGCTGCGGTGCGCAACTCGAGCCCCGACACCGTCAACGGCTCGATCAGTGCCGCCTACCTGAAGGACCCGGCCTCGCCGGGCTTCGCGAACGACGGCACGGTGAAGCTCTACAACCGCCTGATGGCGAAGTACAACCCGCGTGGGCGCGTCACCGACGGGCTCAACTTCTACGGATTCGCCAAGGCCGACACGTTCGTCCGCGCGATGTACAAGGCGGGCAAGAACCCGACGCGCGCGGGCCTGATGAGGGCGCTGCTCTCGTTCAACGAGACATCGCCGTTCCTGCTCCCGTCGTCGCGGCTGAAGACGTCGGCAACCGACCACTTCATCATCTCGCACCAGCAGATGCAGCGATACAACAGCGGCAGCTGGTCTCTGGTCGGCCGGCTCGTCGACGGACGGCCGCGCGGCTAGCGGTCGACGGCTCTGTGAAAGGATGGTGGGGGCCGGAAACGGCCCCCACGGTCGTTCATGGACTTCACGCTGACCCCCGAGCAGGAGCTGATCCGCGCCTCCGCGCGCGAGCTGTGCGAGCGCGAGCTCGTGCCGAACGCTCGGGCGTGGGACGAGGCCGAGGAGCTGCCGCGCGCGCTCGTCGGCACGCTCGCCGAGGCCGGCTTCTTGGCGGCGGGGCTGCCGGAGGAGCTCGGCGGCGGCGGGCTCGACTCCGTCTCGTACTGCCTGCTCTGCGAGGAGCTCGGCCGGGCGGACTCGTCGGTGCGCGGGATCGTCTCGGTCTCGAACGGACTCTTCGGCAAGACGGTCGCCAAGTGGGGGACGGACGAGCAGAAGCGCTCGCTGCTCCCCGGGCTCGCGAGCGGCGAGACGCTAGGCTGCTACGCGCTGACCGAGCCCGGCTGCGGGTCGGACGCGGCCGCGCTCGCGACGCGCGCCGAACGGAACGGCGACGACTGGGTCCTCACCGGCTCGAAGGTCTTCATCACGCTCGGCTCCTGGGCGGCGACCGCGATCGTCTTCGCCCGCACCGGCGGGGAAGGACCGAAGGGGATCAGCGCCTTCCTCGTCCCCGCCGGCGCGGCCGGCTTCGAGGCGAGGCCGATGAAGGGCAAGCTCGGATTGCGCGCGCAGGACACGGCCGAGCTCTCGCTCGACAGCGTCCGCGTGCCTGACGACGCGCTGCTGGGGGCAGAGGGCGAGGGCTTCAAGGTCGCGATGTCCGCGCTCGACAACGGCCGGATCTCGCTCGCCGCCGGCTGCGTCGGGATCGCGCAGGGCTGCCTCGACGCCTCCGTCGGTTATGCCAAGGAGCGGGAGGCGTTCCGCAAGCCGATCGCGGCCTTCCAGCTCGTGCAGCAGCTGCTCGCCGAGATGCACGTCGAGACGGAGGCGGCGCGCCTCCTCACCTGGCGCGCGGCCGCGCTCGCCGACGCGGGTCGGCCGTACACGGTCGAGGCGGCGGTCGCGAAGTGGTACGCGAGCGAGGCTGCGGTGCGCGCTGCGAACGCGGCCGTGCAGGTGCTCGGCGGCTACGGCTACGTCGACGAATACCCTGTCGCGAAGTACCTGCGCGACGCGCGCGTCACCACCCTGTACGAGGGGACGAGCCAGATCCAGACCCTGATCGTCGGCCGCGCCCTCACCGGAACCAGCGCCTTCACCTAAGGAGACTCCCAGTGCCAGAAGCCGTCATCGTCAGCGCCGTCCGCACCCCGATCGGGCGCGCCGGCAAGGGCTCCTTCACGGACGTCCGCCCCGACGACCTGCTCGCGTTCGCAATCAAGGAGGCGGTCGGGCAGGCCGAGGGGCTCGATCCCGCCGAGATCGTCGACGTGATGGTCGGCTGCGGCTTTCCGCAGGAGAGGCAGGGGATGAACCTCGCGCGCCGGGCCGCGCTGCTCGCGGGATTGCCGAAGAGTGTTCCCGGCACGACGGTGAACCGTTTCTGTGCCTCCTCGCTGCAGACCGCGCGGATGGCGTTCCACGCGATCAAGGCCGGCGAGGGCGACGTCTACGTCGCGGCCGGCGTCGAGTCGATCTCCCAGGTGGATGGGTACCCGAAGGATGCGGAGGAGCTGCACCCGCAGCTCGTCGGCGAGGGCGCGATCGCGAACGTCTACATCCCGATGGGGCTCACGGCGGAGAACGTGGCCGAGCGCTACGACGTCTCGCGCGAGGACATGGATCGCTTCGCGCAGCGCTCGCAGGAGCGCGCGGTCGCGGCCCAGGAGTCGGGTTTCTTCGCCCGCGAGCTGACGCCGTACACGAAGGTGGACGGCACAGTCGTCGCGGCCGACGACGGCCCGCGGCCGAGCTCGACGTTCGAGAAGCTGCAGGGGCTCGAGCCGGCCTTCAAGCCGGGCGGCAGCGTCACGGCCGGCAACGCGTGCCCGCTGAACGACGGCGCCGCCGCGCTCGTGATCATGTCCGAGGAGCGCGCGCAGGAGCTCGGTCTGAAGGCGCGCGCCCGGATCGTCGCCAGCGCCGTCACCGGGGTCGATCCCGAGATCATGGGCGTCGGCCCGATCGACGCCGTCAAGGTCGCGCTCGAGCGGGCGGGGATGACGATCGAGGACATCGACGTGATGGAGCTGAACGAAGCTTTCGCCGCCCAGGTGATCCCGGTCTGCCGCGAGCTCGGGATCGACCCGTTCGGCGAGAAGCTGAACCCGCACGGAGGCGCGATCGCCCTCGGCCACCCCTACGGCATGACGGGCGCCCGGATCATGTGCACGCTCCTAAACGACCTCGACACGAGCGACGGCACGATCGGACTCGAGACGATGTGCGTCGGCGGGGGCCAGGGGATGGCGATGATCGTCGCGCGCCTGCGCTGAGACGAGCCGAACGAGAGAAGTTTGTGTTGAATCACCACAAACTCGCTCGGATCCGCTTGGTTGCCCGGGCCGGAGAGCGCTTGTGGTGATTCAACACAAGCTCGTTCGTCCCTCGCTGCGGTGAGCGCGACCGCCGACCCGGCCGCGCTCGCGGCCGTCGCGCACGAGGTCGCGGCGGAATGGGGCGTCGAGCTCGGAGAGCCGTTCGCGCTCGCTCGTTACTCGTTCGTGGCGCCGGCAGGTGAGGACGCGGTGCTGAAGGTGACGCCGCCGGAGGACGACGAATCCGACGAGGAGGCGGATGCGCTCGAGCTCTGGGCCGGCGACAGGGCGGTGCGGCTGCTCCGTCACGACCGCGCCCGGCGGGCGCTCCTGCTCGAGCGCGTGGTTCCTGGTGGTGACCTCGCGGACCTGGTCGAAGAGGACGCGACCGCCGTGGCCGTCGGCCTCGCCGGTCGCCTCTGGAGAGGGGGACTGTCCCCGGGACTGTCCCCCTTCCGCTCCGTCCACGATCACGTCCCGCGATGGCTCGCCGCTGCGGGCGGGCACGAGCTCGCGCCGCTCGCGCGCCAGCTCTACGCCGGCCTCGACCGCCGCGACGATACGCTCGTGCACGGCGACTTCCACCACCACAACATCCTCGACTCGCAGCGTGGCTTCCTCGCGATCGACCCGAAACCGATGCTCGGCGAGCCCGAGTACGACGTGCCGTCCTTCCTCTGGAATCCGCTTCCGTACCGGATGCAACTCGACGTGACCGAGCGGCGACTCGCCGCCTTCGCCGCGGCCGGGCTGGACGAGGAGCGGATGCGGAAGTGGGCGGTCATCCGCGGCGCGTACCTCGGCGCCGACGAGGACGAGTCCGAGACGTTGCGCGTACTTCTTTCGTAAGGAACGGGAGGGCCGGTGACGGCTAGCCTCCTTCGATGTCTCATTCGGAGGAGCGGCACGGCTCGGTCGGGCGCGCGTATGCCGCGCTGGCCGGGGTCCTTGCGGTCGGAGTGACGCTGGGCGTCGCCGAGCTCGCCGCGGCGCTCTTGCCCGACGGCCGGTCGCTTGTCGTCTCTGTCGGCGACGTCGTCATCGACAACGTGCCCGGCTGGCTCGAGCGGGCCGTGATCTCGACGCTCGGCAGCAACGACAAGCCGTTCCTGATCGCCAACATCGTCGTCGTCTCGGGGCTCCTCGGCGCCGTGCTCGGCATCCTGAGCGTCCGCCGGTTCCTGATCGGAGCCGCCGGTCTCGCCGTCATGGTCGTGGTCGCCGTCGCGGCCGCTCTCGCCGATCCACAGGCGGACGGAGTCGCCCCGATCGCGGCCGGGCTGATCGCCGCCTCCGCCGGCATCCTCACGCTCCGGCTGCTGCTCGGGGCGGCGCAGCCCGATCTGGCTCCGTCACACGTTTCGCAGCCGCGAAGCCCGGCGGGCGGAAGCCTCGCCGACCGCCGGCGCTTTCTCGGGTACGCCGGCGCCGCCGTTCTCGTTGCCGGGGCCGGCGCCTACGGCGGGCGCCTGCTTGCAGCCCGCCGGCGGATCGACGAGATCCGGGAGGCGATCCGCATCCCTCGTCCCGCCCGTCCCGCGCCGGCGCCCCCGGCGGGCGCAGACCTCGCCATCCCAGGGCTGACGCCGTTGTACGTCCCGAACGCCGCGTTCTACCGGATCGACACGGCGCTGATCGTCCCGCAGATCGACCCGGCGAAGTGGTCGCTGCGGGTGGACGGCGCCGTCGACCGGCCTTTTACGCTCTCCTACGCAGACCTGATGGCGATGCCGCACATCGAGGCGGACGTGACGCTGTCGTGCGTCTCCAACGAGGTCGGCGGCGACCTGGCCGGCAACGCGCGCTGGCAGGGCGTGCTGCTGTCCGAGCTCCTCGAGCGAGCGGGTCTCCGCAGCGGCGCGACGCAGGTGCTCGGCCGGTCGGTCGACGGCTTCACCGCCGGCTTCCCGGCCGAGGTGGCGCTCGACGGCAGGAACGCGATGGTCGCGGTGGCCATGAACGGCGAGCCCCTGCCGGCCGCGCACGGCTTCCCGGCTCGCCTCGTCGTGCCCGGGCTCTACGGCTACGTGTCTGCGACGAAGTGGCTCTCCGAGATCGAGCTGACGAGCTTCGACGAGGTCGACGGCTACTGGATCCCGCGCGGCTGGAGCAAGGAAGGCCCGATCAAGACGCAGTCTCGGATCGACGTGGCTTCCCGCCAGGTGATCGCGGGCGTCGCGTGGGCCCCAACGCGCGGGATCGAGCGCGTCGAGGTTCAGATCGACGAGCGGCCGTGGCAGGACGCGACGCTCGCAGCGCCCCTGAACGACGACTGCTGGCGTCAGTGGTTTCTCCGCTGGGAGCCCACGTCCGGGCAGCACACGATCGCGGTCAGGGCCACTGACGGCACCGGAGCGACACAGACGGCGGAGCGCACCGAGGTCGCGCCCAACGGGGCCAGCGGGCACCACACGGTCAGCGTCGACGTCTCCTAACGGCCGAGGTAGTCCCGGAACTGGGCCCAGTAGTGCTCCATCGTCGTTTCGCGGGCGGGGTGCAGCGGGTCGTACGGGATGTAGTTGACGGTGCGGACGATCCAGCCGTCGTCGTCGAGATCGAGGACGTTGATGCACCCGGGCGCCTGCTCGAAGGTGCCGAAGTAGGTGCGGTCGCCCGAGAGGGCGTGGGAGATGACGATCCGGTTGACGCCGCCGTGGAGGACGGCGAGCGCGGTGTGCCACTCGCGCGCGAGCAGACGTTCGAGCGCGGGGTGGACGCGGTCGAGCGCTTCGCCGAGCGACTCGCCGCCGAGGAAGCGCGCGCTCTCGTCGGTGACGCGGAGCGCCCCGACGAATGCCTGCTCGAGCTCGTCCGGCGGGATCGAGTCGAGCCGGCCGCCGCGCCACTCGGCGAGCTCGCGCCAGCGCTCGACCTCGTGGCCGGGCGCGACGATCTCGGCGGTCTCGGCGGTGCGCGGCAGGTCGCTTGCGACGACGAGGTCGAGCTCGACTCCGGCGAGCGCGTCGCGGGCCGCGGCCGCCTGGGCGCGGCCGTTCTCGGTCAGCGGCACCTGCTCGGGGCTGATCGGGCGTCCGGTCTCGTCGACGTACGAGACCTCGGCGTGCCGCATCAGATAGAGGCGCCGCCTCACTCGTCGTACTTGGCGAGGCAACGTGGATTGGAGACGCGGAGCTTCTGGGCGACCTGCTCCTTCAGAAGCGCGACGGCGTTCTCGGGCACGTCGCCGGCGCGGATCCTGCGGGCCAGCTCCCAGTCTTCCTGCCGCGGCTCGCCGGTCGCCCAGAGCTCGCGCTCGGCGATGCCGAGGCCGTTGATCGCGACGATTGTCCGGAACTTGAGCCGGTGGTCGTCGATGGTCGGAAGGATCTCCTCCTGCAAAAACTCCCGGACCGCCTCGGCGAGCTCCTGCGGGGTTGGACGGTCATGCTGCATGGTCGATCAGATCCAGGAGCTCGTATTCCATCTCGGCGGCGAGTCGGCCGAGCACGGCGAGCTCGACGCTCCGCTCCTGTCCGTTCAGGTGCCGGCGCGACTGGGTCAGGCAGCCGGTCGCCCACTTGACGTTCCCGAAGACCTCCCAGACAAGCAGCTCCTCGCGCGTCACCTCGCGCCCCGTCAGCTCGGCGTAGCGCTCGAGGTACGGCTCGAGCTCGCCGATCCCGCCGAGGTGGAGCCCGTCGGCGCCGAAACGCCACGCGCGGACGAGCGGCCAGGCAAGGTCCTCAACCGGGTCGGCGAGGTGCGCGAACTCCCAGTCGAGCACGGCCACGATGCCGTGCTCGTCGACGGCGATGTTGCCGATCCGCCAGTCGCCGTGAACGACGACCGGCTCGCGGTCCGTGGGCAGCCGTTCCTTCACCCAGTGCAGTCCGAGCTCGATCGCGGGATGCGGCTCGGCGACCGAGTCCAGCTCCTCGTAGAAGCGCCCGACCTGTTCGCCCGTCTCGAGGAACGGCAGCCGCTCGGGCGGAATCGCGTGGATCGTCGCGAGCTGCTCGGCGAGCTGGACGTCGAGGCCCGGCGGGGGGTTCTTGACGATCCGGCGGCCGATCGTCTCTCCGCGCACCCGCTCCATCACGAACGCCTCGCGCCCCTCGATCTCGCCGAGGTAGGCGATCGGTTCCGGTACCTTCACGCCCGCTTCGTGCGCCGCGCGCAGTACCTCGAACTCGTGCTCGAGCGAGAGGGTCGCCTGGTGGATGACACCCCCGGCCGCGCGCCGAATCAGCAGCTCGCGCCCGCCGGAGTCGACGGCCCAGGCCTCCTTCGAGGCGCCGCCCGCCAGCAGCACGGCGCGCTCGACGGGCTCACCGAGCGCCGCCGCGAACGCCTCTTTCACAGGAGCAGCTCCGCCATCACCTCGAGCGCCTCGCTCTGGCGCGCCTGGATCACGAGCGTCGACACTCCGGCCTCGCGCCAGGCCTCGAGCCGCTCCGCGATCCGCTCCTTTGGCCCGACGAGCGCGATCTCGTCGACGAGCTCGTCCGGCACCGTCAGCGTCGCCTCGCCCTTCATCCCGGAGAGGTAAAGCTCCTGGATCTGCGCCGCGGCCTCCTCGAAGCCGTAGCGCTGCGCGAGCGAGTTGTAGAAGTTCTTCCCTTTCGCGCCCATGCCTCCGATGTAGAGCGCCAGCATCGGCTTCAGCAGGTCGCGGCACTGCTGGACGTCGTCGCCGACGAGGACGGGGCAGAGCGGCGCAACGTCGAAGCCTTCGGGCGCGTTCTCGAGCGAGGGGCCGTGAACCTCGCGGAAGCGAGACGGCGAGAAGAAGATCGGCAGCCAGCCGTCGGCGATCTCCGCGGCGAGCGCGACGTTCTTCGGGCCGATCGCGGCGAGGTAGATCGGGACGTCGCGGCGGAGCGGCTTCAGGATCAGTTTCAGCGGCTTGCCGAGGCCGGTTGAATCGGCGCCGGAGTAGGGGATGTCGTAGTGCGCGCCGTGGTGCTCGACGGTCTCGCGGCGGAGCCCGGCGCGGACGATCTCGACGTACTCGCGCGTGCGGCCGAGCGGCTTGCCCCAGGCGACGCCGTGCCAGCCCTCGACGACCTGCGGGCCGGAGGTGCCGAGGCCGAGCAGGACGCGGCCGCCGGAGAGCTGGTCGAGCGTGGCCGCGGTCATGACGGTCATCGCGGGCGTGCGCGCCGGCATCTGCAGGATCGCAGTGCCGATCCCGATCTGCTCGGTCGTGGCCGCGATCCAGCTGGCGACGGTGACCGCGTCGGCGCCCCACGCCTCCGACGTCCACACCGAGTCGAAGCCGAGCCGGTCAGCCTCCTGCGCGAGCTTGACCGACCCGATCGGGTCGTCGTAGCCGAGCTGCATCCCGAGCTTCATCAGCCGATCCTATTCGGCGCGGCGCCGGGGGTTCGGTCCAGCCGACGCGAAGGCGATAATCGCGTCGATGAGCGATCTTCCGTCCTACCCGAGAGACGCTGCCGAGCGCGAGGCGACGATGCCGGACGAGGATGGACGCGCCTACGCGGGCTGGGGCAGCCGGCTCGGCGCGTATCTGATCGACATGCTGATCCTGTTCGTGCCGATCCTGATCCTGCTCGTGATCGTCGTCGCCTCCGCTTCGGATGAAGACAGCGGCGGGGGGACCGCGCTCACGTACCTGGCGACCCTCGTCGTCCCGGCGATCTACTTCGTGCTCATGCACGGCGGTGAGCGGGGCCAGACGTTCGGCAAGCGCGCGGTCGGCATCCGGGTGGTCGACGAGCGCGGCGGCTCGATCGGCTACGGGCGCGCCTTCGGCCGCTACGCGATCACGTTCGTGTTCGGGATCTTCATCCTCCCCGTCCTGCTCGACTACCTCTGGCCGCTCTGGGACCGGAAGAACCAGTCGCTGCACGACAAGGTCGTCGGCAGCTTCGTCGTCCGCGCGTAGCCGTCGCCCGTCAAAGCTGCGGCACCATGCCCTCGGCGCCTTCGACGCGCGGGCCGGGGACGTTCGGGAAGCGGAAGAGGGTCGGCTCGCGGCCGGGCTGGCAGACCCACGCCTGGCCGGTGTCCTCCGTTCGCGCGGCCACGAGCACCGCGGCTGCGATCTGCTCAGGCTCCAGCAGCGGGAAGCCCGCGGCGTCGAGTGTTTCCTGTACGTCCGCCGTCATCGGCGAGCGCACGATCCCGGGGCAGACGAGGTTGACCCGGATCCCGCGCGGCTCCAGCACCTCCGCCATCGAGCGCGCATACCCGACGACCGCGTGCTTGGTCAGGACGTAGAGCGGATCGGACGCCATCGGTATCAGCCCCGCCAGCGACGCCGTGACGACGAAGACGCTGCCCTCGCGCATTCGCGGCGCCAGCGCTTGAACGCCGAAGACGACGCCGTCGACGTTGACTCCGAGAATCCGCCGGTAGTCGTCGATCGTGCCGTCGCCCTTCGCGAGCACCCCGGCGTTGAGGCAGACGAGGTCTGCCGGCTCGACCTCGAGCCACGCCTGCGGATCGGCGACGTCGAAACCGTCGGCGAGGTCGAGGCCGCGTGCCGTCGCTCCCTCCGCCTCGAGCGCTGCCACGAGCGCGCGTCCGATCCCTCCCGCCGATCCCGTCACGAGCGCGGTCTCAGGGAACAAGGACGACCTTCCCCGTCGACCGGCGCGACGCGATCAGATCGAGCGCCTCGTTCGCCTGCTCGAGCGGGAACTCGGCGCCGACGACCGGCCGTAACGCACCGCGCCGCCAGAGTGCGAGCAGCTCCTCGACCTCCTCCCGGACGAGATCGGGTCTGAGTCCCATCAGCCGCCCGAGGTAGAACCCCTGGACGCCGACGTTGCGACCGACGAGCCTCGCCGGGTCGACCGGCTCCCAGGCGCCGCCGGCGAAGCCGATCCCGATCGCGACCCCGAGTGGGCGCAGCGCCCTGATGCACGCCGAGAAAACAGGCCCGCCGACGGGATCGAAGGCGACGTCGATGTCGTCGAGCGTCTCGATCTCCTCGTAGGAGACCGTCCGCTGGGCGCCGAGCTTGCGGGCGAGCTCGAGCTTCTCGTCCGAGCCTGCGGCCGCGGTCACGCTCCCCCCGGCGAGCGTTGCCACCTGGACCGCAGCCGTACCGACCCCGCCCGCCGCCGCGGTCACGAGCACGTTCGACCCGGGGTGGACGCGCGCCTGGCGCGTCAGCGGGATCCACGCGGTCAGATACGTCGTCAGGAACGCGGCGCCCTCGGCGTAGCTCGCGCTTGCCGGCAGGTCGAACACCCACGCGTCGTCGACGGCGACCCGCTCCGCGTAGCCGCCGCCGGAGACGCGCGCGAACGCGACGACCCGCCGGCCGCCGATGTCCCCCGAGACCTCGTTGCCGAGGATCGTCGGCAGCTCCGGCGGCTGGGGGTACTGCCCGTTCTTGATCAGGACATCGGCGAAGTTGATCCCCGCGGCGCGCACCTCGACGAGGGACTGCCCCTCGGCCACGTCCGGTTCGGCCACGTCCTCCACGGACAGCGGCACGCCCGTCTCGCGGAGGACGGCCGCTCTCACTTGCCCGTGAACTCGGGCTTGCGCTTTTCCAGGAACGCGACCACGCCCTCGGCGCCGTCGTCGCTGCCGATGCAGCGGATGAAGCCCTGCGCCTCGCGTTGCATCCCCTGGGCGAGCGGCAGGTCGCGCGTCTCGGAGCCGAGCTGCTTGATCACCCCCATCGCGAACGGCGAGCGCTCGGAGAGGGTCCGTGCCAGCTCGAGCGCGGCGTCCATCAGCTCGGCTCGCGGCACGACCTTTTCGACGAGTCCCCAGTCGTACGCCTGCGCGCCCGAGATCGGGTCGCCGCTCAGGTTGAGCAGGAGCGCCCGTCCGTGCCCGACGAGCCGCGGCAGCCGCTGTGTGCCGCCGCCGCCCGGGATCAGACCGAGTTTGATCTCCGGCTGGCCGAGCTGGGCATCTTCTGCCGCGATCCGGACGTCGCACGCCATTGCGAGCTCGAGCCCGCCGCCGAGGCAGTAGCCGTGGATCGCGGCGATCACCGGCGTGCGGCCCGCGTCCATCCGCGCTGCCAGCTTCTGGATCCCGCGCGCCGAGCCGGTCTCGGCAGCCTCCTCGATCTGCTCCCGCATCGCGGGGAACTCGGTGATGTCGGCGCC
>JBDSOJ010000203.1:0-2552 GCA_039914895.1 Gaiellaceae bacterium | reverse complement strand
CGCCCTCGTCCGCGATCGCCTGCGCGGTCAGCAACCGCATCGTCGTCGACTTTCCCGCCCCGTTCGGCCCGAGCAGGCCGACGCAGGTGCCCTCGGGCACGTCGAGGTCGAGCCCGTCGACGGCGGTGATCTCGCCGTAACGCTTGACGACCCCGCGCAGGCGGATTGCGAGCTCGGCCACGGCGCGACCCTACTATTCGAGCACGGAGAGGATGTTGCCGGCCGGATCCTTGAACCACGCAATCGTCGGCCCCTCGTCCATGCGGGCGATCCCCTGCTTGTCCTGGTCGAAGCCGTCGTACCGCTCGAACTGCACTCCCGCCGCCGTCAATCCCTCGACAGCCTGCTCGACGTCGTCGACCGGGAAGTTGAGCACGGTGAACACGGCCGGCTCGTGATCCGGCTTCGGATAGATGAACACGGCGTTGCCGCCCGCAAGCCGGAGCGCGAGGCCGTCCATCTCGTCCTCCACGTCCAGCCCGAGCGTCTCGCCGTAGAACTGCTTCGCTCTCGCGACGTCGTCGACCGAGAAGGTCGAGAACGCCTTGCTGTCCTTCAGCATCAGGCCACCTCCGTTGCGGTTTCGCCCATCGCGTGCGGATCCATCGCCGGCGCCGGGCCGCCGCGCAGGAAGACGCCGGCCACGACCGCGGCGGCGACCGCGAACACCGTTCCGACCAGGAACGCCGCCTGGTAGCCGTCGACGAGCGCCGCCGGCGTGGTGCTGCCGCCGGTCTGGGCCGCCGCAACGCTCGCGAGCACGGCCAGCCCGAGCGCACCGCCCATCATGAACGACGTGTTGACGACGCCGGACGCGACACCAGCGTCCTCCGGCTGCACATCGCTCATCGCGGCGAGGAAGAGCGGGTTCATCGCCATGCCGATCCCGACGCCGAGGATCAGCATGCTCGGGAGGACGTCGATCGCGAAACTGCCGTCGACGGGGACGCGCGCGAAGAGCGCGAGCCCGGTGGCGACGAGGGTCATCCCGCCCACGAGCGGCGGCTTGACGCCGTAGCGCATGACGAGCTTCGCGGAGAGGCCGAGCGAGAACGCGCCCATGAGCAGGTTGGCGGGCAGGAACGCCAGGCCGACCTCGAGCGGGCTGTAGCCGAGCACGAGCTGGAGGTAGAGCGCGGAGAGGAAGAACATCGCGAACATCGCCGCCGACCAGAGGATGCCGACGACGTTCGAGGTCGCGACGCTGCGCAGGCGGAAGAGGCCGAGCGGCATCAGCGGCGACTCGATCCGCGACTGGCGCCAGACAAAGAAGGCGAGGCCGACGGCGGCGACGCCGAGCAGGCCGAGCGTCCGGGCGGACGTCCAGCCCTGCTCGTTGCCGTTCACGATCGCGTAGACGGCGAGCATCAGCGACGCCGTGACGGTGATCGCGCCCGCGAAGTCGAGGCTCGGCGACGCGGCCTCCGCCCGCGTGCCCGGGATCAGCAGCAGGCTGAAGACGATCACGGCGATCCCGACCGGAAGGTTGACGAGGAAGATCCACTGCCAGCTGAGGAGATCGGTGAGGACGCCGCCCGCGAGGACGCCGATCGAGCCGCCGCCCGCGGCGACGAAGCCGATTACGCCCATCGCCTTCGCGCGCTCGGCCGGCTCGGTGAAGAGCGTGATGATCAGCGAGAGCGCCACCGCCGCGACGACGGCGCCGCCGATCCCCTGGATCGCGCGGGCGCCGACGAGCATCTCCTGCGAGGTCGCGAGGCCGCAGGCGAGCGACGCGAGCGTGAAGAAGCCGACGCCGAGCACAAACATCCGCCGATGGCCGAAGAGGTCGCCGAGCCGGCCGGCAAGCAGCATGAAGCCGCCGAACGTGAGCGTGTACGCGTTGATCACCCACGCCAGCGACGCCTCGGAGAACCCCAGGTCCTCGCGGATCGAGGGCAGCGCCACGTTCACGATCGAGATGTCGAGCACGATCAGCAGATCGCCGAGGCAGAGGACGTACAGGGCGAGCCAGCGCCGGCGGTTGTCGAGGATGGTCATGTCGTCACCTTTCGGGCCATGGTGGTCGGTCTCGAATGCTTAGACGGTTGGTGGCGCCAGAACTCATCGGCACGATGACTTTCCCGCGGCGGGGTGGTCTAAGTCGCAGATGGCTGCACCTCCGCAGCGCACGATTGCCTTCGCAATCGAGGGCCCGATCGCCCGCGCCGATCTTTCCGGGCTCTGCAACCGCGTCTGTTGGTTGCTCCAGGGGAGCGGCGCCGGCGTCGCGCTCTGCGACGTGAGCGGCGTCGACGTGGACGCGGTCACGGTCGATGCGCTGGCGCGGCTCCAGCTCGCGGCGCGGCGGCACGGCTGCACGGTTCACCTGCGCAGCGCATCGGCCGAGTTGCTCGAGCTGGTCGCGTTCATGGGGCTCTGCGACGTGCTGCCGGACTAGCTATGCGTCAAGTAGGGCCGGCAAGCCGAACTGCGGAAACACCCGCTCGGTGTCGAGGAAGAACGTGAGCTCGACGACCCGTCCGTCCTCGATCTCCAGCACCTGCAGCGCCCAGGGCTCGTAGCCGTCGCCGGTCGCGCTCGGCTTGTAC
>JBDSOJ010000091.1:0-2593 GCA_039914895.1 Gaiellaceae bacterium | reverse complement strand
GAGGCCTTCACCGCCGGCGTCGTGCTCACGCGCGGGCTGGACGACTGCCTCGACGTCTACGCGCGTGGCAGTTTCGACGCGCTGGTCGAGGCCCGCCTCGCGCCGCTCGATCCGTTCTCGAAAGAGGCGAGAGACCTGAAGCGGTTCTTCTTCAGCGCCGCGTCGGACGCCGAGCTCGACAAGCAGGGGCGCGTGCTCGTCCCGCCGGCGCTGATCCGGCACGGGCGGCTCGGACGGGAGGTCGTCGTGGCAGGCGTCCACGACCACCTCGAGATCTGGGATCGCGCCGCCTGGACCGACAACGTCACCAAGGTCGAAGGGAGCGCAGACGATGTTGCCCAACGTCTTGCAGAGAAACGCGTCTGATCACGTCCCCGTGCTCGCCGAGGAGGTGCGCGAGCTCCTCGCCGTGCAGCCGGGCGAGACCGTCGTCGACGCCACCTTCGGCGCCGGCGGCCACTCGCGCCTGCTCGCTGCCGATCTCGTCGGCGAGGGGAAGCTGATCGCGATCGACCGCGACCCGTCGGCGCGGAACTACTTCGACCGCTTCAAGGCGGGCAGCGGCGGCGTGCAGGCCCGCTTCCTGCGGGGTGAGTTCTCGCTCGTCCTCAGCCAGCTGGCCGCCAACGACGTCCAGGCCGACGCGATCCTGCTCGACCTCGGTGTCTCGTCGATGCAGCTCGACCGGCCGGAGCGCGGCTTTTCGTACGCCGCCGACGCGCCGCTCGACATGCGCATGGACACAGCGGCCGACCTCTCGGCGCGCGAGCTCGTGAACGAGGCCGACGAGCGCGAGCTGACGTTGATCTTCAAGCGCTTCGGCGAGGAACGCTATGCACGGCAGATCGCCCGCGCGATCGTCCGCCGTCGCGCCGAGCGGCCGTTCGAGCGCACCGGCGACCTGGCGGACGTGATCAAGCAGGCGATCCCGACCCCGGCGCGTTTCGGTGACGGCCACCCGGCGAGGCGTGTCTTCCAGGCGCTCCGGATTGCCGTCAACGACGAGCTCGGCGCCCTCGAGGCGGCGCTTCCGGCGGCGGTACGGATGCTCAGGCCCGGCGGCCGCCTCGCCGTGATCAGCTTCCACTCGCTCGAGGATCGGATCGTGAAGCAGTACGTGCGCGAGCAGGCGCGCGGCTGTACGTGTCCGCCCGACTTCCCGATCTGCGTCTGCGGCAACGAGCCCGTCCTGCGCGACCTGACCCGCAGGCCCGTGCGGCCCGGCGCGCGCGAGCTCGAGGCGAACCCGCGGGCGGCATCGGCGAAGCTTCGCGCGGCCACGAAGGTGGGCGACTGATGGCGAGCTGGGCCGGCACTGCGAGGGTCGAGACGCCGACCGTCGCGCGTCCGCGTCCGCGCGTCCGGACGCGCACCGCTCCGAAGCGGAGCGCGAGGACTCGCCCGTTCGGCGGCGTCGTCTGGATCGTCGTGCTCGCCGTGCTGCTAGCCGGCGTCGTCGCGGTCAACGTCGCCGTGCTTCAGCTCAACGTCCGGCTCGACGAGCTCGGCCGTGAGCGGATCGAGCTGCAGGGCGAGACGAAGCGGCTCAGCTCGCAGCTCTCGAGCGCCTCGGCGAACGCGCGGATCGAGTCGCAGGCGCTCGTGAAGCTGGGGCTCGTGCGAGCCGACCCCGAGCTCACCTTCCACGTGCAGCTGGCGCCGCCCCGATAGTGAGCGCGCGGCTCTCCAACCGCCGCATTCGCCTTCTCCTCGGCCTCTTCGTCCTCGTCTTTGCGGGGACGCTCGCGCGCGCCGTCTGGATTCAGGGCGTGCAGGCATCGCGGTTTGAGGGGATGGCCGCGCGGCAGCAGGAGGGAACGACCGTGATTCCCGCGGCCAGGGGGACGATCTTCGATCGGACGGGCGAGCCGCTCGCGATCGGCGAGCAGGCGACGACGGTCTACGCCGACCCGCGTGAGGTGAAGAACGCGCGGCGTGTTGCACTTGCGGCCGCGAAGGCGCTCGGGGTCGACGCCGAGAAGCTGTACCCGCTCCTCGCCGACCGGTCGAGCCGGTTCGTCTATGTCAAGCGCAAGGCCGACCCCGCCAAGGCAGCCGCGCTCGAGAAACTGAACCTGCCTGGGCTCGGCTTCTACGCCGAGGAGCTGCGCTACTACCCACAGCGCGGCGTCGCCGCCCACGTGCTCGGTTACGCCGGGCTCGACAACAAGGGGCTGGAAGGGCTCGAACGCTCGCTCGACAAGGCGCTCGTCGGCAAGCCCGGCAGCCAGACCACGGTGCGGGATCCGGCAGGCCGCGTGATCGACGTGATCGCGACGAAGCCCGAACGCGCGGGCGAGGACGTCTTCCTGACGATCGACCACCGGATCCAGGCCAACGCCGAGGACGTGCTCCGGGAAACCGTGAAGAGGTGGGGGGCCAAGGGCGGGAGCGCGGTCGTGCTCGACCCGCGCACAGGCGCCGTGCTTGCGATGGCGGTCGCTCCCGGCTTCGACGCGAACGCCTTCGGCTCGACGTCCGCCGCCAGGCGCCGGAATCGGGTCGTCACCGACGTCTACGAGCCCGGCTCGACGTTCAAGGTCGTCACGGTTGCGGCGGCGCTCTCGGAGAAGATCGTCAGTCCGACGACGCC
>JBDSOJ010000088.1:0-6907 GCA_039914895.1 Gaiellaceae bacterium | reverse complement strand
GTCGAGAAGCTCGCACCCGGACTCTGGCGCTGGTCGGCCCGGCGGGGCGATGCCGACGTGTGGTGCCTCTACTACGAGGCGCCGGCGGCGACCGTCCTGATCGACCCTCTCGTCCCCGACGAGCCGGTGCGGTTCTTTCGCGCCCTCGACCGTGACGTCGAGCGGCGCGGCGTGCAGTTGACGATCCTGTGCACCAGCGCAGAGTGCGAGAAAGCGGCCGCAGAGTTCGTGTCGCGCTACGGCGCGACGGTCGTCCGAGCGTGACCGCGCCGGCTTCGCTCTACCCCCACGACTCCTCCTTCATCGGTCGCAGGGCAACCTCGAGGATGCGGTGCCCGCGAGGTCGCGTGAGCACGAACAGGACGACGTCGGCGACCTCCTCCGCGCTCATCATTCCCGGCAGCGCATCGGACGGCCGGCCGCGGCCCGCATCCAGCGCGAAGTCGGTCGCCACCCCGCCCGGACAGACGTTTGTGCACCGGATCCCGTGGGGGCGCAACTCGTGGTCGAGCGCCCGCGTGAAGCCGACCTGGGCGAACTTCGACGCGCAGTAGACAGCCTCGTTCGGCAGTCCGCGCCGGCCGGCCTCCGAGGCGAGCGAGACGATGTCGCCGCCGCCTGCCGCGATCAGGTGGGGCACCGCGGCAGCGGCGGCATAGAGCACACCCTTGACGTTCACGTCGATCATCTCGTCGAGCAGGTCGGGCCGGAGGTCGACGAGCGGGCCGTAGGCGCCCACTCCCGCGTTCGCGACGAGGATGTCGAGCCGGCCGAACCGTTCGGCCGTCTCGTCCACGAGCGCCCGTACCTGGTCGCGGTCGCGGACGTCGCAGGGCCGCGCGACGGCGTCCGCCAGACCGAGGTCGTCGCCGCTCCGCGACGCAAGTCCGAGCTTGACACCGTGCGCCGCGAGCGAGTGCGCCACCGCGGCCCCGATCCCCCGGCTCGCGCCGGTCACGACGGCGACCTTTCCTTCGAGACTCATCGAACCTCCTTCAGGCTGGGATAGAGCGAGCGATAGCGAGCGTACGCTTCCTCGTAGGTGCCGGCCCAACCCGGATCGGGCTCGACGGTCTCCCGCGCGCGCACGCAGGCCGCGACCGCCTCTCCCGCGGAGGCGAACACCCCCGCGGCGACCCCGCCGAGCATCGCCGCGCCGAACGCGGATCCCTCCTCGACGGCCGTGCGCTCGAGCGGCAGCCCGAGCACGGACGCGACGATGCGCGTCCAGAGCTCACTCCGTGCGCCTCCGCCGGACACGCGCGCAACCGTCGGCTCGACGCCGAGCTCACGAAGCAACTCGAGCGAGTCGCGCAGCCCGAAGGCGACACCTTCGAGCACTGCGCGCGTGAGAGCTCCCCTGTCGTGGCGGAGCGCGAGCCCCGTAAACGCCCCGCGGATGTCCGGGTCGGCGTGCGGGGTGCGCTCACCGGCGAGGTAAGGAGCGAAGAGGAGCCCCTCGGCGCCGGGAGGCCATCCGGCAGCGTCGGCCAGCAACGCTTCATAGTCGACACCGAGGACGTCGTGCAGCCAGCGGAGCGAGCCGGCGGCCGAGAGCATCACGCCCATCGCGTGCCAGGTGTCGGGAACCGCGTGGCAGAACGCGTGCACGCGCGCCTCAGGGGTCGGCGGCGAAGGCGGGGAGCGCTGCGAAGACGACCCCCGAGGTGCCGAGCACGATCGACAGATGTCCGGGACGGTCGATCCCGACCCCGAGCGCCGCGGCGGCCTGGTCGCCCGCGCCGCCGATCTCCGTGCTCTCGTGGGCGTCCGGCAGCCACGCCGGTGGCAACTCGAGCAGGTCCAGCACCTCGACGCTCCATCGCCGCCGCGCGACGTCGAAAAGCAGCGTCCCCGAGGCGTCGGCCGCGTCGATCGCGCGCTCCCCTGTCAGCCTGAAGCGGACGTAGTCCTTCGGAAGCAGGACGTGCGCGATCCGTGCGTACACCGCAGGCTCGTGCCGGCGCAGCCAGAGCAGCTTCGGGGCGGTGAATCCCGCGAACGCGCGGTTCCCGGTCAGCTCGATCAGACGGCGCACACCGACGCGCTCCTCGATCTCCGCGCACTCCACGCCGGTGCGCTGGTCGTTCCACAGGATCGCCGGCCGCAACACCGCGTCGTCGGCCCCGAGCGCGACGAGGCCGTGCATTTGGCCGGAGAAGCCGAGAGGCTCTCCCTCCCTCCAACCCAGGTCCGCCAGCGCCGACTCGCTCGCCCGCCACCAGTCTTCCGGGTCCTGCTCGGCCCAGCCCGGCAGCGGCGTCGCGAGCGGGTACTCGTGCTCGGCCTGGGCGAGCACCTCGCCCTCCGGCGAGATCGCGATCGCTTTGACGCCGGTGGTCCCGACGTCCAGACCGATCAGCTTCACGCGCCGAGCGCGGCGTACACGAGCTCGTACGCCCGCACGGAGTCCTTCTCCGCCTGCGCCTTCCGCAGCGCCGTGTCGTCAATCCTCGCAGCGACCCCGTCGATGAATCGCCACTGCAGGACGCTGCGCTCGACGGCAGCCACCGCGTCCTCGGTGTACGGATAGAGGTCGAACCCGAGCCGCTCGCCGTTCTCCCCGTAGCCGGCACGGCGCAGCTCGACGGCCAGCTCGAGCGTCTCCATGAACGCGGTCGCTCCGACCATGTTGTCGTCGTCGAAGTCGCCCCAGCCGGAGTTCGCGTGCTGGTGTCCGAGCAGCCCCTCGGCGGCGAGCAGCGCTGCGTACTCGGCCAGATTCTCGCGGTTCATCAGCAGGTGCTGCCAGTCCATGTTGACCTGCACGTTGTCGATTCCCTGCCCGCGGAGCTTGTGGATCACGTGCAGCGTCATGCCGACGTTCCGCATCAGGATCTTCATCGCCGGCTCGGAGTTCTTGTGCTCGAGGAAGAGCTTGATCCCGTGGCTCGCGCAACGCTCCGCCGCCTGCCCGATCCCGTCGACGAACCAGGCCCAGCTCTCGCGGTACGGCGTTTGGAACGGATAGTTGTAGCCCTCGATCCCGGGCCAGATAATGAAGTGGGCGCCGAGCTCACCGGCGAAGTCCGCCGCCTCGAGCGTCCGGCGCAGAGCCTCGTCGCGCGTCGAGGGGTCCGGCGAGACGAGGCCACCCTTGCCGAAGCGCGGATCGAGGTGGAGGCCGGAGCAGACCGTGTAGATCCCGTGACCTGCGAGCGCTCCGCGGACGGCGTCGAGGTTCTCGGGCGACAGCTCCTGCGGGTAGTGAAACTCGTAGTCGTCGATCAACCCCTCTAGCCCATTGACGGCGTGCTGCACCCGCTCGACCGTGCTCTTGCCCGCCAGCTCGGGCTTGTAGCCGCCGGGGACGAAGCGCGTCGCCATCGCACCAAACGCCCAGATACCGAGGCTCGTCTTCACAGCGCCACGGCCTCGCCCGACTCGGCAGAGCGGTAGAGCGCCTCGATCGCGCGCGCCTGCGCAACGGCGTCGTCCCGCCCCAGCAACGGCTCCGTCTCGCCGGCGATCGCTGCGGCCAGATTCGAGAGCTCGAGCCCATAGGGGTTCGCCGCGGGCACGTCGACCGGCTCGCCGTCGACGAGCAGCCGGCCGCCCCAGTCCGATCGCCACGGCGCCTCGAGCACGAGCGTCCCCTCCTCGCCCACCGCTTCCAGGCGCTGCCGCTTCGGCAGCGTGAACGAGGCGTCGAACTGGGCGACCACATCGTTCGGAAAGCGCAGCGTCCCGTAGAAGTCGACGTCGACGCCGGTCGGTCCGAGCACCTGCTCGCCGAAGACGCGCTCCGGCTCGCCGCCGAGCAGCCGGGCACCGCTGATGCAATAGCAGCCGACGTCCATCAGCGCGCCGCCGTCGAGATCGGCCACCATGCGCACGTTCGCGTGGTCGTAAAGCGGGAAGCTGAACGTGGTCCGGATCGTGCGCAGCCGCCCGATCGCGCCCTCGGCCACGAGCGAGCGCGCCTTCGCCGCCTGCGGGTGGTGGCGCCACATGAACGCCTCCATCACGACGACGCCGGCACGGTCGGCCGCGTCCCAGGCCTCCTCGGCCTCGGCCGCGCGACGCGAGTACGGCTTCTCGACGAGGACGTGCTTGCTCGCCTCGACCGCGTTCAGCGTCCACTCGTGGTGCATCCCGTTCGGCAGCGAGATGTAGACCGCATCGAGCTCGTCGTCGCCGAGGAGCGCGTCGTAGCTCCCGTGGGCACGGGCGATCCCGTGCTCGCTCGCGTAGGCCTGCGCGCGGGCGCCGTCTCGGCTGGCCACCGCTGCGATCTCGACGCCGTTGGGGACGCCGCCGAGCAGCTCCTCGTTGATCGTCGCCGTCGAGAGCAACCCGATCCTCATCGCGCCTCCAATCCCGCCTCGCCGAGAGCCCGCCGCGCCAGGGCGTCGTCGTCCACGCCGGGCAACCCGCTGACGCCGACCGCGCCGACGCGCCGGTCGCCGTCGAACGCCGCGACGCCGCCGAGGAAGAACGTGAAGAAGGGATCGAAGCTCGCGGGCTCCGCCTGTCCCTTCGAGCCGACTTTCTCCGCAAGCGCGCGCGTAGAGACTGCGTCGCTCCGCGCTGCGGTGTACGCCTTCCGCTGTGCGTTCAGCCGCGTGTCAGGGGCTGCACCGTCCATGGTCGCCGCCGCGACGAGCTCGCCGGAGCTGTCCGCGACGAACACCGAGACGGGGGCCGGCGCCTCGTCCACCACCCTTCGGACCACCGTCTGCGCCTGTTCGAATTTCACTCGGCCTCCCGGATAGTTGAGACTTGAGCGCCAACCCTACGGGACGGAGCGATGGCGGACGAGATCGGGATCGGGATGCTGGGCTACGCCTTTATGGGCAAGGCTCATTCGCGCGCGTTCAGGGAGATCGCGCGGCTCGACTCGCCGCTGCAGCCCCGTCTCGTCGCGCTGGCCGGCCGGAACGAGAACGCGGTCGCAGACGTCGCGGCCAGATTCGGCTACGAGCGCTGGACGACCGACTGGCACGACTTGATCGAAGACCCTGCTATCGGCCTCTTCGACAACGGCGGCCCCAACTCGCTCCACGCCGAGCCGACGATCGCGGCGGCCGAGGCGGGCAAGCATGTCCTCTGCGAGAAGCCGCTCGGCCGCGACGCGGACGAGAGCTACGAGATCTGGCAGCGCGTCGAGGCGACCGGCGTCAAGCACCTCTGCGGCTTCAACTACCGCTTCGTCCCTGCGGTCCGGTTCGCACGCGAGATCGTCGAGGCCGGCGAGCTCGGCGAGATCCGCCACTTTCGCGGCCGCTACCTGCAGGACTGGGGCGACGACCCGAGCCTCGACACCTGGCGCTTCCAACCTGACGAGGCCGGCTCGGGCGCTCTCGGCGACCTCGGCACGCACGTCGTCGATCTCGCGCGCTTCCTCGTCGGCGAGATCGCGACCGTCTCCGGTTTCGTCCACACCTTCATGCCCGGCCGCCGAGTCGACGACGCGCTCGAGGCCGCCGTCGAGTTCGAGAGCGGCCCTATCGGAACGATCGAGGCGACGAGGCTCGCGCTCGGCCGGCGGAACGCGTTCCAGTGGGAGATCAACGGCTCGAAGGGATCGATCGCGTTCGACATGGAGCGGCTGAACGAGCTGCAGGTCTTACGGGCCGACGGCGACCGGGCCCGCGGCTTTAAGACCGTGCTCGTCTCCGAGACGGATCACCCGTTCTGGGACTTCTGGTGGCCGCCCGGCCACACCATCGGCTGGGGCGACACGTTCACCCACGAGGCGCTGCACCTCCTGCGCGCGATCGTCGAGGGCTCCGACGTCGCTCCGTACGGGGCCACGTTCGAGGATGGCTACCGGGCCGCGGAGGTCTGCGACGCGATCGTCCGCTCGGGCGAGACCGGCGACCGCATCACCGTTTCGTACCGCTAGAGGATCAGCGGCCGGCCGCGCGCTGGCGCCGGCGGAGGATCGTGTCGAGCGTGACGGCGAAGAGCAGGATGCCGCCGGTCGTGATGAAGATCACGCCCTGGGTGAGGTTTAGCGTGTTGAGCCCGTTCGCGATCGTGGCGATCACGAGCGCGCCGAAGAGCGCGTCGCGCACCTCGCCGCGGCCGCCGAAGAGGCTGGTTCCTCCGATCACGGCCGCCGCGATCGCATCGATCAAGAGCGTGCCGCCGCCCGCGTTGAGATCGACGCTGTTCAGTCGCCCGGCGAGCACGACGCCGCCGAGCCCGGCCATCGCGCCGGAGATCATGAAGACGATGATCCGGACGCGAGCGACGTTGATGCCGGCGCGCCTCGCCGCCTCCGCGTTGCCTCCGACGGCATAGACGTGCCGCCCAAATGTAGTCCGCTTGGCGATGAACGTGAGGACGAGGAGCGACGCGATCATCAGCAGCAAGACGAACGGGACGCCGCGGTCGCGGTTGCTGATCACGACGACGACGATGGCGACGGCGACGACGGCGACGACCTTCGCCACGATCAGCCAGGGGTCGCGGACCGCCACGCCGTGGCGCCGGTGGGAGACGAACGTGCTCACCACGCTCACGACGTAGATGCCGAGCACGACGGCGGCGATGATCCAGCCGGCCCGCTCCGAGAAAAAGTAGTTGGCAGTGTTGTTGACCGTCTCGTCCTGGATCACGATCACACCCTCGGCCTCGATCGACTTCTGGATCACGCCCTGCCAGATCTGATAGCCGGCGAGCGTGACCACGAACGCCGGCACGCCGATGAAGGCGACGAACGACCCCTGGAACGCGCCGATCAACGAGCACACCGCGACGGCGAGGAGGATCGCCACGAGCCCTGCCACCTCGTTCCCATCCGGCACGGTCAGCTTCGCGACGACGACCCCGGCGATCCCGCTGATGTAGCTGATCGACAGGTCGATCTCGCCGATCAGGAGGACGAAGACGACGCCGTACGCGAGCAGCGTCACGCCCGCCATCTGCGTGATGATGTTGCTGAAGTTGCCGGGGCTGA
>JBDSOJ010000009.1:0-15221 GCA_039914895.1 Gaiellaceae bacterium | reverse complement strand
GAGCTGGCAGGTGAACGAGGCGCTGCTCGACCACCAGACGCGCGAGCAATGGGCGCCCGGCGCGGGCGGCCTGATCACACACTCGATCACGCTCGACCCCGGCGACGCGAAGAAGCTCTGGATCGGGATCTCCGCGGCCGGAGTCTTCAGGTCGGAGGACGGCGGTGGCTCGTGGGCGCCCGCGAACAAAGGCACGGAGGCGTGCTTCCAGCCGGAGGATCGCTTCCCGGAGGTGGGCCAGTGTGTCCACAAGGTGCTGGCGCATCCCGGCAAGCCCGGCCGGCTCTGGCAGCAGAACCACTGCGGCGTCTACCGCTCGGATGACGGTGGCGAGAGCTGGGAGCGGCTCGACAAGAACGGCCTGCCGTCAGGTTTTGGCTTCGCGCTCGCGCTCGATCCAAGCGACCCCGACCGTGCGTTCGTGATCCCCGAGGAGGGGGCCGAGAACCGCGTCACCTGCGACGGCAGGCTCGGGATCTACGCGACGGCGGATGCAGGCGCGAGCTGGGAGCTGATCGTCGCCGAAGAGCCGGCGTGGGCGGCGGTGCTCCGCGAGGGCATGAGCCAGGACGGCGAGGCGGTCTACGCAGGCACGCAGAGTGGCCACGTCTACGCGCTCCGGCACGGCGAGGTCGTCGAGGCGGCGCGGCACCTGCCGCCGATCCTCTCGGTCGAAGCTTCGACGTGGCCGTAGTCCTCCTACCCGGGCTGCTGGCGACAGAGGCGGGAGGTCAAGCGCGGTTTGACATCGAGGCCGCGACCGTCGGCGAGGCGCTGCAGGCACTGCCGGTCCGGGACCTCGTCCTCGACGAGCGCGGCGAGGTGCGAACGCTCGTCCACGTCTACCTCGACGGCGAACGCGCCCGCGACCTGACCGCGGCGGTGACCGCCACGTCGCGCATCCGGATCGTCGCCGCGATCGCGGGCGGCTGAACCCGAGCGGGGTTAGCTCCCAACCTCGGTTGGGATGCCGCTGATCCGGCCGTCGGCGATCTGCCGCTTGATCGCGTCGACCTCGTCGATGTCGGCCTGCGGCACGTCGGCGCTCAGCTTGCCGAGCCCGACACCCTCCTCCTTGAGACCGAAGGTCGTGTTGCCGCCACCTGCCCAGCTGCCGTCCTGCACCGATCTGATCGTCAGAAAGACGGCCGCATCGACGCCCTTCTGCGCGCTCGTGAGGATGTGACTGCCGAGGAACGACTGGTCGGCATCCACTCCGATCCCGAGCTTGCCGCGCTCACCGGCGGCGTTGAGGGCGCCGAGGCCGCAGCCGCCGGCGACCTGGAAGATCACATTCGAGCCGCGAGCGATCTGGTTCAGCGCCAGCTCCTTGCACTTCGCCTGGTCGTCCCAGTCCTGCGAGTAGTCGTGGAACGTGGTGATCCCCGGAACAGCCTTCTCGGCCCCGGCGAAGTAGCCGGCAATGAAGCGATCGACGGGCGGCTCCTTCATCCCGCCGACGGCGCTGATCACGTCCTTACCCGCGCGCCGCTGCTCCTCGAGCCCGGCTAGGAAGCCGACGAGATAGCCGACCTCCTCCTCGCGGAAGAGGAGGCCCTGCACGTTCGCGGGCTTGCCCGGCACGTACGCCTGGTCGACGTCGATGATCGCGAACTTCGTCTCGGGGAACCGCTTCGCCGCCTTCCCGATCGCGTCGCCCTGGGCGAACCCTACGCCGATTACGAGGTCGTAGCCGCCGCGGGCGAGCGAGGTCATGTTCGGGATGTAGTCCGCCGCCGTGGCCGACTCGAGCACGCGGCCTTCGATCGCGAGCTGCTGCTCCGCGCGCTTGAGTCCGCGGAACGCCAGCTCGTTGAAGCCGTTGTCGTCGAGCTGCCCCTGGTCGACGATCAGGCCGACCTTGAGCGGCTGGGCCGCGTCGGTCTCGGTGGCGGTCGTTGTCGATCCCGCGTTCTTGTCGTCCGAGCCGCAGCCGGCGAGCACGAGAACTGAGAGCAGGAGCGCAAGTGGAATCAGACGAAGCATGGGCACGGCCTTTCGACTAAGGTTTTAGACTATGAGGCGGAAACCTCCGGGCGATCGTACCACAGCCCCGTCGCAGGCCGTTCTCGCCGCCGTGCTGCAGGTGCGCGCCGGCCGGCTTCAGGCGCTCCTCTGGCAGCGGGCGCGGGAACCGTTCAGCGGCGCCTGGGCTCTTCCCGGCGGAACGCTCGCGGCCGACGAAACGCTCGATGGCTCGATCCGGCGCCAGCTGGCCGCGAAGGTGGATGTCCGCGAGGTCGCCCACCTCGAGCAGCTGGGGACCTGGAGCGAGCCAGACCGTCACCCAAGCCACCGCGAGCTTGCGACCGCTTTCCTCGGCCTGGTGCCGGCCGATGTCGATCCGGAGCTCCCACCCGACACCGTCTGGCACGTCGTCGATGACCTCCCGCCGCTCGCGTTCGACCACGCCGAGATCGTGCTCGCGGCGCGCGAGCGCGTGCGCGGCAAGCTCTCCTACACGAACGTCGGCTTCGCGCTCGCCCCGGCGGCGTTCACGCTCTCGGAGCTGCGCGACCTCTATGCGGTCGCGCTCGGCCACGACGTCTCCGCGACGAACCTGAAGCGCGTCCTCCTCCGCCGCGACGTGCTCGAGACGACCGGTACGCGACGCGAGCCAGGCCGCGCCGGCGGCAGACCGGCCGAGGTCTATCGCTTCCGCAGCCGGCGGCTCGAGATCACGGATCCGTTCGCGGCGCTGCGGCCACCAGCGTAGCCTCCCCGATTCGGGGGACGAGGGTCGCGCGGATCCGTCGAGCCCGGCCCGGCTCGAGCGGGGATACGCCCGCAGGCCCGGTTGGACGACGAGTAGGACAGATGTACCGTCGGTTTGCGGCAACCGTGGCAACGATGCTCGTCCTCCCCGTCACTGCACTGGCGGGGGGAGGCAACTACGCGTTCGAGGGCGCCACACCCACCGAGCGGTCGACCGTCCGCGCGGCATTGAACGCCAGCGCGTTCGACTGGAGCATCGTCCCGCAGCGCGTGACCATCCACGTCGGGCAGGTCGGCGCCTCGCACGCGACCCCCGGCCACGTCTGGCTCGACCGAAGGCTGCTCGCAGCCGGCCGGTTCGCCTGGGCGACGGTGATGGACGAGTACGCGCATCAGGTCGACTTCCTCGTGCTCGAACCGCTGCACCGGTCGATCCTTCAGCACCGGCTGGGAGCGAGCGCGTGGTGCTACGAGACCGCCGGCCTGCACCACGGCGCCTACGGCTGCGAGCGCTTCTCCTCGATGGTCGCCTGGGCGTACTGGCCGTCGAAGGAGAGCTCCTACCGGCCGGAGTCGCCCGTCGATGAGTCGGCCGCGATGCCCGCCCGCGAGTTCCGCCTGCTGCTCTCCTCCCTCGTCGGCGCACCGAGCTCGCTCCGGCGCCGCCCCTGATCCCGGGCAGATCAGGCGATCAGCGACTGGCGCAGCGCCGTCGCGACGGCCTGCGTGCGGGTATCGGCGTCGAGCTTCGCCATCGCCTTGCGCACGTGCGTCCGCACCGTCTCCGGGGAGATGAAGAGGTTCTTGCCGATCTCCTCGTTCGACATCCCATCGGCGAGCAGGCGCAACACCTCACGCTCACGCTGGGTCAGGTTCAGACTCTTCGCCGTGGTCGCCGAGCTGGAGAGCACGCCCGCCAGCACCGGGTCGACGTACGTCCGCCCCGCCGCGACGAGCTCGACCGCCCGGACGACCTCGGCGAGCGGCGCTTCCTTGAGCACGAACCCGCGGGCACCCGCGTCGAGCGCTTCCGCGAGCAGGGCGCGGGCATGCGCAGGTCGAGGATCGCGCTGTCGCTAGCGAATGGCGGAGGGCATGTGGGTGCAAACGACACTCGAGCCCAGTTCGGGACGCGCTTTATGGAGCTTTCAGGTTCCGAACGGCGGGCAGTGCGGGGCCCCGGCTCCCAAAAGCCCCGCACTGCCTACTCACCGCCGATCCCAGCTAGGTCGACATCGCTTTACGGGTCGCACGCTGTCGCACCGGCCGCGACGGAGATGGTTTTCTCTGATCGCGTATCTCCTCCTCGGCCAGTCAGTTATCCAGCCGTCCGCCTCGCGGCTGCCAGGCTGGTACCGCCTGGCCGCGGAGGGGATGCACCGCGTATTCGCCGCTGCCGTCGGCGTTGGCGACGTACACGGTACGGTCGTCGAAGCGGATGAACGCGATTTGCGTCCCGTCGGGGGACCAGGCGGGCCCGAAGTCGTCCGTCGAACCTGCGAGCACCGGATGCTGTCCGCTGCCGTCCGTGTTCATCACCCAGATGTCGCACTGGCCGCCGGGCACGCAGGCCGCGTACGCGATCAGCGACCCGTCCGGGCTCCAGTCGGGGACCTGGTCCTTGATCAGGCCGTCGAAGGTGAGCTGCGTCTGGCTCGTGCCATCGGCGTTCATGACCCACACCTGCGGAATCCCGGTTCGGTTGCTGGTGAAGACGATCTTTGCCCCGTCGGGCGAGTATGCGGGCAGCACGTCGTTTCCGGGATTGCTGGTGAGCTGCGTCAGGCCCGTTCCATCGACGTCGATCGCGAAGATGTCGTCATTCGTGGCGCCGGGGAGGCGGCCGGAGAAGACGATTCGTGAACCGTCCGGTGAGAAGTCGGGGAAGATCATCCGGCCGCCGAGGTCGGTGACCTGTCGGTGCTGCGTCCCGTTTTGCTTCATGACCCAAATCTCGATCACGCCGCCCCGAGCGCGGACGCCGCTGCAGTAGGCGATCGACTTCCCATCGGCGGAGTACGCGGGGCAGGCGTCGAAGGCGGGCGAGTCGGTGAGCTGGTGGATCCCCTCGCCGTTCGGCAGAACCGAGTAGATATCGAAGTTGACGTTGTCGCCCGAATTGACACCAAACGCGATTCGGCCGTTGTTCGAGCCGGGGTAGGTGGCGTACGCGGGCTGCGGCACTCCTACCACGGCCCCAACCGCCGCGACGCCCACGAGAACCGCGAGCATCCTGAACGTGCGTCGAGATCGCACGACCTCCTCGAGTTGCCGGAAGCGACGCATTAACGACGAATTGACTTCCATGACCGTGCTCCTTTCGGATCCGGAGTCGCAGGCCGCGACTTCTTTGATCTAGGAAACACGTCTCGGCTCCAAGAAAGCTCCAATCCGAAGCCAGGGGCAACGGCACTCGCTCGCCTGGCAGCTCGGCGCGATCTGCAGCTATGGGCAGACGTCGCGATAATCGCGCCCAGGCAGAAACTCGCTCCATTCGTCGCGCGTGAGATTTCGGCCCGCGACGCTGCACGCCTGTCGCTTCCAGCGCTCGGGGTCGATGTCCCAGACGAGCGCGATACCAGAGGCGTAGACGGCGAGCAGCCGCTGCTCGTGCGGCACGAAGGTCACCGCGCTCCACTGGTTTCCAGGGCCTGGAAGGCCGGATGCGATCTGCCTCCCCGAGGCGACGTCCCACAGCCGGACGTTGCCGTCAGTGCTCGACGTCGCCAGCCTCTCTCCCCGGGAGTCGAAAGCGACCGTGATGACGAAGCCGGCGTGGCCGCTCAGAGCGCGACCGACGCGCTGCCAGCTATCGGTATCCCAGAGGAGGGCGTTGCCGTTGACACCTCCGGTCGCAAGCAGCCTGCCGTCGGGCGAGAACCGGGCCGTACTCGCAAACCTGTCGTCCGCCTTCAGCGTCGTGATCCTCCTTCGATCCACGACGTCCCAGATGATCACCTTGCCGCCTTCGCCGGCCGTCGCGAGCAGCCTGCCGTCGGGACTGAAGCTGGCCTCCGACGTGTACCCGCCGGCGTCGACTTTGCCGATCCGACGGCCGCTGGCGACGCTCCACAGGCTGACGTCCGTTCCCCCGGTGACGAGCGTCTCGCCGTCGGGGCTGAACGAGGCCCAGCCGGACCGCTCGGCCGTCCAGTCGGCGAGGGGGCGGCGGGCACCCGTTCTGGAATCCCACGTGACGCCTGGTCCACCGCTTCCGACTGCCGCGAGCGTACGGCCGTCCGGGCTCAGCGCGAGCCAGATGATCTCGCCGCGGAAGCCGCGAAGCGGCTTGCCGACGACAGACCCGGTCGCGAGGCTGCGGAAGCGGATCGTCCCGTCCGCCGAGGCGGTCGCGAAGGTTTTGCCGTCGGAGCTGACCACAGAGTCGATGTTCACGCCGTCTGTCCCGGGGAATCCGACCGTTCGACCGAGACGGCGAGCGCCGCCGATGTCCCATGTGATCACGCGTGCATCGAGGCTCGCCGTGTAGATCGTTCGCCCGTCCGGGCTGAAGTCCTGCGCGTGGACGCGGCCGGCGTGTCCCTCGAGCGTCTCGCGCTCCGTGCCGGACGCCACGTCCCAAACAATGACCTTCCGGTCGTCGCCGGTGCTGACGAGTGTCTTACCGTCTCGACTGAACGCGACGCCCTGAACCGATGCTGCATGACGCCCGCTGCCTGTCCGCCGCTGCCTGGTGACGAGATCGAGGAACGTAACTGTCCCGTTCCGCGCGCCGAATGCGACCGTCCGACCGTCGGGGGCCGTCGCGATCGAGGACGCGTCGCCGGGGAACGTGCGAACAGGCGTCATCGATCGTGCGTCCCAGACGGTTAGGTGACCATCACCGCCAACAAGGAGTCGTTTGCCGTTGCGGGTGAAAGCGAGACCGCCCATGAAGCCGTTCTTTACGACCTCTACCGGTCTGCCCACTGGTTTGCCCGTCCGAGCATTCCACCGGACGACTTTTGCGACTTGCTCTTCTTCGTTGTTCAGGCCGACCGCGATCAGCTCACCATCCGGGGATACAGCCGTCTCCGCGGGATGTTCGCCCTCTCGCATTGCGACGCGGAGTTTCGCCCGAAACGCACGTGAGCGCGCGTCGTACAGCCGCACGAACCCGATCGGCCCGCCGCCGCCGGCGATCACGAGCTGCGAACCGTCCGGAGTGAAGACGAGACCGGTCACCGAGCCGGGGGACTGGATAGGTCTCCCCACCCGGCGCCGTGTCTTCGGATCCAAAAACACGACGGTTCCGTCGTTGTCCCCGACTGCGAGCGTCCGACCGTCGGGGCTCAGATCCAGCTCGAGTAGGCGGTCGCCGTCCCCTTGCATCACGCCGATTGCGGCGGGGCTCCGCAGAAGCGCGGCCAGCAGGTTCCCTTCCGTCTGGACGGTGTCGTCGACCGCGACACCGGCCCGCCCCAAGAGCAGGGAGCGGTCGAGATCGTCCTCGACGAGCGCTTGTGCGCCAAGCCGTTCGGCGATCGCCTGCTCGGCCGAGTCGCGCGCCTTGCCGCGCTGGACGACAGCGAACACGGCCAGCACGGAGGCGAAGAGGGCCAGTGAGGCGAAGGCCAACAGAATCGCCCGGCGTCTCCGCGTCCGGCGCCGGGCCGCATCGGCGGCGGCGGCGGCGGCATCGCCCAAGAACGCTCGCTCGTCATCGGCGAGGGCGAGGTCGGTCGTCACCGCCCAGCTCTCGAACTGGGCCAGACGGCCCTCGCGCGGCAGATAGTCGGGCTGTCGGCCGGACTCCTCCCATTCGCCCATTGCGTCGACTAGGCGGCGGTGGAGCAATAGGTCCTCGCGGCGCTCATCGATCCACACCCGCAGGCGCTCCCACTGGCTGAGGAGGGCCTCGTGGGCGACTTCGACCGTGGGGCTGCGGGTGAGGGGCTCGCGGTCGAACGTAAGGAGCCGGTGCTCGCCGTAACGTCGGAGGATCGCTTCGAGCGCCGCGGGGTCGAGTTCGAGCCGGCGCAGCTCCCGTCGGCGGACCCGACGGCGCGTGTCTTGGGCCTGAGGGTCGACGCTGACCAGGCGGAGGAAGACCTGGCGGGCGGCAGCCTGCCCGCTCCGGTCGAGCGCCTCATAGAGCTCCTCGGCCCGGTGACCGAGGGCTCCGACGACGCCGCCCGTCGCTTTGTAGCCCTCGAGCGTCAACTCGTCACTCGTCCGGGTCGCGAAAACCTCGGTAAGGGCGTACTGCAGCAGCGGAAGTGCGCCGGGCTGCTCGCGAACGTCGTCAATGATCCGAGAGACAAGCCTCGGCTCGAAGCGGACGCCCACGCGCGCGGCGGGATTCTGGATCGCCTGCGCGAGGTCGTCCTCTGAAGGCGCGGTCACAGCCACCATCCCGGCCTTGAGCAGCTCCCCGAATTCGGGGTAGCGCAGGGGGTGGTCGAGGAAGTCTGCGCGCAGCGTCACAACGACCCGTGCTCGTGCCCGGCCGTCGTCGGCGAGCCGCATCAATCCATCGAGGAACCGACGGCGGATCTCCTCGTCGGCGGTCAGAGCGAAGAGCTCTTCGAACTGATCGACAACGAGGACGAGCTCCGTGCCGGGCGGCAGGATCCGCTTCATCACGCGCCGCATTCCGAGCTCGTCGCGGGCGAGCTCCTCGACGAGCTCCGCAGGCCGATCGACGGCCACTCGGAGGAGGGCGGCACCCAGCTCGTCGAAGGGATACGAGCCCGGGAACATGTCGCTGATCACCCAAGACTCCGATCCGGGACAAGCGCCGCCCCGCAGGGCCGGGATCAGCCCGGCCTTCACGACCGACGACTTGCCGATCCCCGAGGGGCCGACGACGGCCACCAAGCGATGCTCGCCGATCGCTGCGACCAGCTCGGCGACGAGCGCGTCGCGCCCGTAGAAGTCCTCGGCGTCGGCCTCCCCGAACGCGCGCAAGCCCTTATAGGGGTTCTCGGCCGGCGTGAAGGTCTCATCCGGGGTGGGCGCAGGAGCGCCGAGCGCCCGGCCGAAGGCGGCTAGGAGCGCATCGACCGACTCGAACCGCCCGCTCGGATCGACAGCGGTGGCCCTGGCGATGACGGCGTCGAGTTCGGCGGAGAGCTCGGGGCGGACCGACGTGACCGACGGCAGCGCGCCGTCCATCGGCGGCCGCCGGCCGGTCAGCAGCTCGAACGTCAGGAGCCCCAAGGCGTAGAGATCGGAGCGAGCCGTTTGCGGCTTGCCTTCCAACTCCTCCGGCGAGACGTACGCGGGCGACGAGGTCACGAGCCGACCCGGCTCCGACGGGTCGGCGAGGCGGGCGGCGATCCCGAAGTCGGACAGGTAGGCATTGCCTTCTTCGTCGAGGAGCACGTTGGCGGGCTTGACGTCGCCGTGGACGACCCCCTGGCGATGGGCGAAGGAGAGTGCGCCGGCAACTTGGATGAGGAGACGGGCGGCGGGCTCGGCATTCCATGGACCCCGCTCGAGCGCCCCCCGAAGCGACCCGCCGCGAAGCCACCGCATGACCAGGTACGCGCCGTCCGGATCTCGCCAGTAGTCGTACAAGGAGACGATGTGCGGGTGCTCGAGCTGGGCGACGAGGCGGGCTTCCGCCTCGAAGCGCCGGACGAAGGCGGGCCGGTTGACGAGCTCGGGGCGGATGATCTTGATTGCGACTTCACGCCCGACGGACGGCTGGTAGGCGCGGTAGACGATCCCGAAGTCCCCGCTGCCCAAATCCTCCCGCAGCTCGTAGCCCCGCACCGACCGGCCGAACGCGACTGCCGGCAGGGCCGGCGGCAGCCGGTCGATCCGAAGCGGCGGAAACTCGGCGGGGAGCCCGTCGATGAGGATCTGGAAGACGTTCAGGGGGCTTCCGATGCCCTTGAAGCGATACTCCCCGAGCGCCTTGGCCTGCCAGCCCGATTCGGTGGCCGCGAGGTCCGCATGGGCATCGGCCGACAAGAGGATCTGTCCTCCGTGGCCGGCCGCAAGCATGCGGCCAGCCCGGTTGAGTACCGGCCCGAAGTAGTCGCCGCTCCGTGCCTCGACCTCTCCGACGTCGATCGCCATCCGCACAAGCAGGAGGCCGGTCTCGCCCCACGGTGAGGCCGTCAAGCCCCGCTGGATCTCCATACCGGCCTCCACCGCTCCCGCGACGTCCGCGAAGACAGTGTCAATCCCGTCGCCGACACGTTTGACGATCCGCCCTCCGGCCGCCTCGACTGCGGAGTAGACGATGCGATCGTGCCGCTCGACAGCGGAACGCATGGCCTCGGTCTGCATCTCCCACAGCACAGTCGAGTCCTCGATGTCGGTGAGCAGGAACGCCATCGTCTCGACCTGCGGCTCCGCCTCGAGGAGGAGCGATGCGTCGTGATTGAGGATCCGGTGCTCCAGCTCCCGCAGCTGAGTTGACGTCTCGAGGCCCAACTCGTCCATGAGATAGGTGCGGGTCTTCTGATAGGCACGCAGCGCCTCCGCCTGGCGGCCTGAGCGATAGAGAGCCAGCATGTGCTGGGCGCGGAAGCCCTCCCGGAATGGAAATTCGGAGCACAGGACCTCGAGTTCGGGAACGAGAGCGGAGTGATGGCCCAGCGCGAGCTCAGCTTCGATCCGCGTCTCCACAGCTCCGAGCCGAAGCTCCTCGAGGCGTCGCGCCTCGAGCTCCAGCCGGAAAGATCCGACAACGTCGGCGTAGGGATGCCCGCGCCACTGTGCAAGCGCGGCCCTCAGTCGCTGAGCTGCCTCGGCTGGATGTTCGTCGAGAAGCTCGGAGGAACGAGCCACGGCGTCTTCGAACTGAACCGCGTCCACCTGCTGCGGATCCACCTCAAGTCGGTAGCCGCGACCTTCGCGGACGATGACGTCGCCCAGTTCGGCCCGAAGGTTCGAGACGTAGGTTTGAAGCGTAGAGCGCGCGCCGGGCGTGGGCTCGTCACCCCAGAGTCCGTCGATGAGCGCGTCGACCGACACGATCTTCCCGACCTCGGCCGCGAGGAGCGCCAGGGTCGTCCGCTGCTTCGGTCCCCCCAAGCGGACCTCGACGCCGTCTTGCACGACCTTGATCGGTCCGAGCACCCGTACGTGCACGTTGACACCATACGCCTGCTCGCTCCCCCCGACCAGAGGCCCTATCGCAAGATGCTCGAGCGCGTTCACGCTGGCACCGTACGACTGCCCGGTCCAGAAACGCTCCAGTCGTAGACCGTTCTCGCCCCCAGCGGTAAAGAGGCTCCTGCCGGGGACAGTCATCGCGGGGGGGTACCCATGCCCACGGCTGCGGCGGCGAGTTCCGCTTCGACTTAGTGATGGCGTGTTTTTCGACATCTACCTCAACGCATGTTGAGGAAGCGCGGCGCGTGGCCGAGGGAGGCTCCAGCCTTCGCATGACGCGCGGGGGTACCCACCGCTGGCGTCTCGATCGCGGCCGGAGGACGCGGCTCGTGAGGTCTGCTCCTTGCTATGCGGCCGGGGACGCGCCCAGGC
This sequence comes from Gaiellaceae bacterium, assembly GCA_039914895.1. Taxonomy (GTDB): domain Bacteria; phylum Actinomycetota; class Thermoleophilia; order Gaiellales; family Gaiellaceae; genus Gaiellasilicea. Next base: position 4,061 of record JBDSOJ010000009.1, on the reverse strand, counting down.
GGTCTAAGAGGTGGGGAGCCGGCCTCGGTCGCGTACTTGCGCGATCAGGTCGGCGGGGGCGATCAGGTCGGCGGGGGCGATCTTCGCGAGGTAGCGGTCGGTGACCGCGGTCGATGAGTGTCCGAGCTGGGCCGTGATCGTGGGAAGGGACTTCCCCTCATGCGCTAGAGCGGTGGCGAGTGAGTGGCGGAGGGCATGTGGATGAACACGACGCTCGAGCCCAGCTCGCGCTGCTAGGCGTGGGAGTGTTTTGCGCACGTAGCCGGAGTCGATCGGTCCACCGAAGCGTTCGCCTTTGCTGATCGTGCAGAAGAGCGGTTGACGGCCGTTCATGCCCATCTGCTGTCGTTTCCCGAGCAAGCGTTCGACGTAGGCCTGCGCACTGGGGTCGAGGGCGACGGTGCGACTGCGATCTCCTTTGCCGTGCTTCACGCGGACGCTGCCGTTCGTCAGGTACAGGTCGGATGGGCGAAGAGCCAGTGCCTCGCTGACTCGAAGGCCGGCACCGAACATCATCGCGATCAGCGCTGCGTTTCTGACCCCGCTTGGGCCGCGGCCGCAGGCCCGGCCGTCGGCTTCCGCAGCTCGATCTGCTCGATCGCATCGTTGCCGTCGCGGGCGCGCCCGGCAACCTCGATCCCATGCTCGGCGAGGACGTCCGCCACCGCCTCGACGACCGCGGGATGATCGTCGGCGACGAGCACGGAGGTCGTCGCCCGCTCAGTCACGGGAAACGAGGATTCTTCGCCTGGATGAGCGAAAGCTGGTGGGAAGCATGAAAGGTCGCGGCCTTCATCAAAAGCTGGGGGTCGAGCGCCGATACGCGATGGATCATAGAGCCCGTGCCGACACCTGACGACGACACCCCCGCCCTCGCGACACTCGGGCGACTGACGCGGGGGGCGCTGCACGAGCTCTCGAATCCGCTCGTGGCGCTGCTCGGCTCGGCGGAGCTGGCGCTCAACGACACCGAGCCCGGCACGAAGCTTCACGACCGGATCTCTATGACGCAGCGGACGGGCGCCGAGATCGCCGAGATCGTCCGGGCGCTGCAGGCGTTTATCCGGCTCCAGTCGCAAGCGGCCGAGCAGCTCTCGGTCGGCGAGGCGGCGGCCGATGCGGTCGCGCTCGTCTCGCGCGTCATGCCGACGCACGACGTCGAGCTCCGCTCGAGCGGCGATGCCACGGTTGTCGCCGGCCCGGGCGAGATCCGGCGTCAGCTCGTCGAGCTGCTCGTCACGGCCCTTGACGCTGCCGACCACGACGGGACGATCGAGCTCGTCGTCGGCGCGGGTGTCGTCACGGCGACGGGCGGTGGGACGCTCAGGCTCTGAGTCGCTCGCCCTTCGGGTCGTAGAGCGGTTCCGCGGCAATGAGTCCCTCCACCCACGCGCCGAAGATCTCGATCTCCACGTCCGTTCCCGGCGCCGTGCTTACCGCCGGCAGATAGGCATAGGCGATCGAGTGCGCGACGGTGTAGCCGTAGCCCCCGCTCGTGACGCGGCCGACGAGCTGGCCACCGACGCGCACGGGCTCCGACCCGAGCGCGACCGCGCGCGGGTCGGCGAGCGTCAGACAGGCGAGGCGCCGCTCGGGCTCGCCGCGCGCGACGAGTGCTTCCTTGCCGAGGAAGTCCTTGTCCAGCTTGACCGCGAAGCCGAGCCCGGCCTCGTGCGGCGTGTCGTCGGCGGTGATGTCCGAGCCCCAGACGCGGTAGCCCTTCTCGAGCCGGAGCGAATCTATCGCCCTGTAGCCGCCGGCGACGAGCCCGTGCTCGCGGCCGGCGTCCCAGAGCGTGTCCCAGAGCCGGAGCCCCAGCTCGGACGGGCAGTAGAGCTCCCAGCCGAGCTCGCCGACGTAGGTGACCCGGAGCGCGAGGCAGGGGACGTCGCCGACCGTCAGCTCCCGTGCCCGCAGGTACGGGAACTCGAGCGGGTCGGTCGTCAGGCGCGCGAGGATCTCGCGGCTCGCAGGGCCCCAGATGCCGATGCAGGCGTACTTCGAGGTGACGTCGTCGACGATGACGGAGCCGTCCTCGGGCGCGTGCTGGCGGATCCACGCGAGGTCGTGGCGACCGAACGCGGTCCCGGTGACGATCCGGAAGCGCTCCTCGCCGAGCCGCGTAACGGTGAAGTCGCACTCGATCCCGCCCTTCGCGTTCAGCATCTGCGTGTAGGTGATCGCGCCGACCTCGCGCGCGACCCGGTTGTCGCAGAGCCACTCGAGCAAGGTTGCCGCGCCGGGGCCGCGGACCTCGATCTTCGCGAACGAGGACTCGTCGAAGAGGGCGGCGAACTCCCGGCACGCCGCGTGCTCGACGCCGATCGCGGGCGACCAGTGACGGCCGGCCCAGCCACTCGGACGCAGGCTCTCGTCTCCCCGCTCCGCATTCGGCTCGAACCAGTTCGCCCGCTCCCAGCCCGACTTCTCCCCGAAGGCGGCGCCGAGCTCCTGCAGCCGCGGGTACGCGGGCGAGAGCCGCAGCGGGCGGCCGGCCTGCCGCTCGTGGCCGGGATACTTGACGTCGTAGTAGGTCGAGTAGACCTCGGTCGTGCGCGCGAGCGTGTAGGCGCGACTCGCGTAGGCGGCGCCGAAGCGGCGCGAATCCATGTGCCAGACGTCGAGGCTCGGCGTCCCCTCGACGATCCACTCGGCGACGAGCTTTCCCATCCCGCCGGCGCCGGCGAGGCCGTGCGCGCAGAAGCCGGCGGCGACCCAGAACCCGCGGACGTCGGTCGGCCCGAGGATGAACTCGCCGTCCGGGGTGAACGCCTCGGGGCCGTTGATCAGGCGCACGACCTCCATCTCCTCGAGCGACGGCACGCGTTTGATCGCGTTCTCGAGCAGCGGCTCGAAGCGCGGCCAGTCCTCCTCGAGCAGCTTGCCGTTGAAGTCCGGCGGGATCCCGTCGAGCGACCAGGGCGCCGGGTCGCGCTCGTAGCCGCCCATGATCAAGCCGCCCGACTCGGGGCGGAAGTAGACGAGCAGCGACGGATCCCGCATCGTCGGCAGCTCGAGCGGCAGCCCGGCCGGCCGCGTAACGAGGTACTCATGCGCCATCGGCACGATCGGCACCGTCACGCCGGCGAGCAGGCCCAGCTCGGCCGCAAACATGCCGCCGGCGTTGACGACGACGTCCGTCTCGATCTCGCCCCTGTCGGTGACGACACCCGTGACGCGCCCCCGCTCGGTCGCAATCTCAGTCACGCGCGTGCTCGTCGCGATCTCGGCGCCCCGCCGGCGGGCCCCTTCCGCGAGCGCGAAGGTCAGCTGGGACGGGTCGACGTAGCCGTCGGTCGGGAGGTAGGCGGCGCCCAGAACGCCCTCGGTGGTCATCGGCGGGAAGAGCTGCTGCGCGTCGGCGGCCGAGATCAGCTCGAGCGGCAGGCCGAAGGTCTTCGCCCAGCCGGCCTGGCGCGCGATCTCCTCCAGCCGCTCCGGCGACGACGCGAGCCGCAGTGAGCCGACCTCCCGCCAGCCCGTCTCGAGCCCGACCTCGGCGCCGAGCGTCCGGTACAGGTCGACGCTGGTCATCATCATCTTCGTCAGCGAGAGCGATCCCCGAAGCTGGCCGACGAGCCCGGCGGAGTGGAAGGTCGAGCCCGACGTCAGGTCGGCGCGCTCGACGAGGACGACGTCGTCCCAGCCGAGCCGGGTCAGCCAGTAGAGGATCGAGCAGCCGCCGACGCCCCCTCCGATCACCACCGCACGCGCTCGCGTTCGCATCGGAGGAACGTAAACCGTCAGGATGCTGCCGTGATCGTCGACTGCGCCGTATACGGGAAGGGACGCCGGCTCGAACGGACGAAGGACGTGGCCGGCGTTCGCGCCGAGGCGGCCGGCGCCGGCGGCTTCGCGTGGGTGGGGCTCGTCGAGCCGACCGCCGAGGAGTTCGACGCCGTCCGGCGCGAGTTCGACCTGCACGAGCTCGCGGTCGAGGACGCCGTCCGCGCCCACCAGCGGCCGAAGCTGGAGATCTACGGCGACACGCTCTTCCTCGTCGTCAAGACAGTGCGCTATCTCGGTCCGGAGGAGCTCGTGGACATCGGCGAGGTGATGGT
>JBDSOJ010000001.1:0-9732 GCA_039914895.1 Gaiellaceae bacterium | reverse complement strand
CTGCGGCTCTGGGGTCTCCTTCTCGTTGCGCTCGCTCTCGCGATCCCTGCCTCGGCGCAGGCGCACGCGGAGGCAGGCGCAGACATGCGCCGGCTGGATGTGCCACGCGAGCTTCGCGTCGTCAGCTACTTCCCGGCCGACGCCGGCTGGACGCGGATGTGGGAGCCGTGGCGGCCGGACCGGGTCGCCGCCGACCTCCTCCGGCTGCGGGGGCTAAACGCGAACACGGTTCGGATCGTCCTGCCGGCGCACTTCTTCGGCTATCCGGAGCCTGAGCAGCGCTATCTGCACCGGCTACGGGAGCTCGTCGGGCTCGCCGCCGGCCGCGGACTCCACGTTCAGCTCACCCTGTTCGACTGGTGGGGCGAGTACCGCGACGTCGAAGGCTCGAAGCGCTGGGCTCGCGCTGTGCTCGAGCCCTACGTCGGCGATGCCCGTGTCGCGTTCGTCGAACTCCGGAACGAGATCGACCCCGCGAACGGGGAGGCGCTCGCCTGGGCCCGCGAGCTCGTGCCCTGGCTCCGAGACCTGCTCGGTGGGCAAACACCGGTGACGGTGTCGGTCGCCGGGATGACGCCGGTGCGCGACCTGCGCGCGCTCGCCGCGGGACTGCCGGGCGACGCGCGGCCGGACTTCTTCGCCGCGCACTACTTCACGGGTAGCGGCGAGTTGGCCCAACGGGTCTTCTCAGCGCTGCGCGCGGCGGCGGCGCCGACGCCGCTCTGGCTCGGCGAGCTCGGCTACCCGACCTCGACCACGGTCAGCGGCTATCCGGGCGTCCCACTCACGCCGACGGCACAGGAGGCCGCACAGGCGCACTACTTCAAGCTCTGCTTCACCGCCCTCGCCCGCCTGGGTCTGCCGCAGCCGGGGCTGTGGATCCTCGACGACTTCGCGGCGGGCGCGATCCCGGACTCGGACGTGCACGGCCGCGAGCCGGAATACCGCTTCGGGCTCTTTCACGAGGACGGGTCGGCGAAGCCGGCGGCGGCGGCGATCCGGGCGCTGTTCGGCGGCAAGCGAGACATGGGCTTCAACGGCGGCTTCGAGGCGGCGGCGATCGCGGAGGACAGGACCGCAGTGCCCGCGCTTTGGATGACCTCCGGCGGCCTGCGGCTCGTTCGCGACGCGACCGGCGCGCGCTCGGGATCCGCGGCCGGCCTGATCGCCGGGACGACCGGGTCGGGTGCGTTCGCCGTCACCCCCGTCACGGCGGCCGTGCGCACCGGCCGCGCCAAAGTGACAGCCTGGGTGCGGGGCGCGGCCGGGACGGTTCGCATCGGGATCGGCTGGTTCGACCAACGCTCGCGCCAGATCGGGCAGAACTCGGCGCGCGTTCGCCCTGAAGGACGCTGGCGACGAGTTGTGGTCTCGGCAGGCCCTCCGGTGGGCGCGGCCTTCGCGCGCGTCCTCGTCCGCGCAGGCGGCGTCCAGGGCGCCATCTGGCTCGACGACGTCTCCTTCGACTGGCGCTAGCCCAGAAAAATGTCCGCGCCGCAGCCTGCGACGAGCGCGTCGTGGACGTCGACCTGCGCCACTCCGCGGAGCGACGGGTGGCCCAGGTCGACCTCGATCTCGGGCCATGATTCGAGCCCCAGCGCGCGGCCGCCCTCGTCGGCGCCGAAGCAGAGCAGCCGCTCGGTCGAGAAGACGCCGCGGTTGCCGGTCTGCCGCCTGGCGATCCCCTCGAGCTCCCGCAGCTCCTCGAGCGGGTCGATCCGCACGTTCGAATCGGAGCCGATGCAGACGGCGATCCTGCGATGCTCGACTCGAGCGGCCGGCAGGAAGCCGTCCGCAAGGTCCGCCTCGGTGGTCGGGCAGGCGCAGATCGTCGTCCCGGATTCGGCGATCAGGTCGAGCTCGGCGCCGTCGGCGTGCGTCGCGTGCACCACCGTGACGTGGGGTCCGAGGCAGCCTGTGCGCGCGAGCAGCTCGATTGGCCGGCAGCCGTGCTCGGCCAGGCACTCCTCGATCTCTCGCGGCTGCTCGCAGGCGTGAACGTGCAGCGGCAGAGCCTCTGCGGCCGCGTAGCGTCCGATCTCCTCGAGCCAGTCACGCGGGCAGGCGCGGACGGAGTGGGGGGCAAGCCCGAGCCGGAACGACTCGCCGCGCAGTCGCTCGACCTGTTCCAGGTACTCGGCGACGGAGCCCTGGCGCATGCGCGGCAGGCCGCCGCGCGCGTAGGCGACGAGGAGGAGCACGAGCTCGATCCCGGCCTCCGCGGCCGCCTCGACGGCCGCGCGCCCCTCGGCCACGCCGAGGTAGTGGAACTCGCCGACCGCCGTGTAGCCGGCGTTCCGCATCTCCACGTATGTGGTCGTGTAGAGCTCGCGCACGCTCTCGGGCGTCTGACGCTCCGCTTCGGCGAGCATCAGCTCGCGCCAGGCCCAGAAGTCGCCGCCGCCCGCCCGGCCGCGGAGGGCGCGCTGGAAGGTATGGCTGTGCGCGTTGACGAATCCGGGCAACGTGACTGTCCCCGACACGCGGCCAACACTATCCTTGAGCTCATGGCCTCCCGCGCCGTCGCCGCGCCTCTGATGCATCTCCCGAATGCGCTGACGATCCTGCGGCTGGCGCTGATCCCGCTCTTCGTCGTCGTCTTCGTCCGAGCGGGCGACGGCTCGAGCTGGACGGCCGGCTGGATCTTCCTCGTCGCAGGCGTCACCGACCAGCTCGACGGCTTCCTCGCGCGCCGCTGGCGGGTCGAGTCTCGATTCGGCAAGCTCGCCGATCCGCTGGCCGACAGACTGATGCTCGACGCCGCCGCGATCCTGCTCTGGCTGGACGACAAGCTGCCCTGGTCTGCGGCGCTGATCGTCGTCCTGCGTGATCTGATCCTCGTCGGCGGGTACAGGGTGCTCATGCCACGCGGTGTCGAGCTCTCGGTCAGCACGCTCGGGAAAGCGGCCACCTGGCTGCTCTACCTCGCGCTCGGGATCCTGCTCGTCGTCGGGCAGAACACGGAGTGGCCGCTCTGGCTCTTCTGGATCGGGCTCGGGATGGCGCTTCTCGCCGCCGCGCAGTACGTGCTGAAGGCGCGCCGAGCGGTGGCGGCATGAAAGCCGTCGTGATGGCGGGCGGGGAGGGCACGCGACTCCGGCCGCTGACCTCGAACCAGCCGAAGCCGATGGTGCCGATCGTCGGCAAGCCGTGTATCGAGCACATCGTCGAGCTGCTGCGAGAGCACGGCATGGACGAGATCGTGATCACGCTCGCTTTCATGCCGCAGGCGCTCCGCAGCTACTTCGGCGACGGCGAGTCGCTCGGCGTCAGCATCGAGTACTCCGTCGAGGAGCTGCCGCTCGGCACGGCCGGGTCGGTCCGGCTTGCGAGCGAGAAGCTCGACGAGACGTTCCTCGTCATTTCCGGGGACGCGCTCTGCGACGTCGATCTCAGCGCACTCGTCGAGCGGCACACGGAGACGGGCGCCGCGGTCACGATCGGACTCAAGTCGGTCGACAATCCGCTCGAGTTCGGGATCGTCGTCACCGACGACGACGGCAAGGTCGAGCGCTTCCTCGAGAAGCCGTCCTGGGGCCAGGTCTTCTCCGACACGATCAATACGGGCATCTACGTGCTCGAGCCGGAGGTGCTGACTCACATCCCGACGGAGGGGCCATACGACTTCTCGAAGCAGCTCTTCCCGCTGCTGCTCGAGATGGGCCGGCCGATCTACGGGCACGTGATGGACGGCTACTGGCAGGACATCGGCAACCTCGACCAGTACCGGCAGGCGAACTTCGACGCGCTCGACGAGAAAGTGCGCCTGAACGTCGAGGGCGTGCGGCTGCGCGGCAACGTCTGGATCGGCGAGGGCGCCGACATCCACGACGTCGAGGAGATCGAGGGGCCGGCGTTCATCGGCAACCACTGCCGGATCACACGCGACGCATCGATCGGCCCGTACACCGTGCTCTCGAACGGCGTCACGTTGCGCGAGCGCGCCCGGACGACGCGGTCGGTGATCGACGCGTCGACCCACGTCGGCCGGAGCGCGCTGATCGAGGGCGCAGTCATCGGTCGCGCCTGCGACATCCGCGATCACGTGCGGATCCAGGAGGGAGCAGCGATCGGCGACGAGGTCACGATCGGCTCCGAGGCGAACATCGCGCCGCACGTCCGGATCTACCCGTACAAGGAGGTCGAGACCGGCTCGCAGGTCTATGAGAACCTGATCTGGGAGACGCGCACGTCCTCGCGCCTGTTCGGCAAGGACGGCGTCAGCGGCCTCGTCAACGTCGACCTCACGCCCGAGACGGCCGCGCGCCTTGCCACGGCACTCGGGACCGCGCTCAAGCGCGGCGCACGCGTCGTCGCCAGCCGCGACTCGGCCCCCGGCTGCCGGATGATCAAACGCGCGATGATCTCCGGCCTGAACGCCTCGGGCATCGATGTCGCCGACCTCCGCGTCTCGCCGCCGGCCGTCAGCCGCCACGTCCTGAAGACGCAGGGCTACGCGGCCGCCGTGCACGTCGGCTCGAGCCAGCTCGACCCGGAAGCGGTCTTCATCCGCTTTTACGAGCCGCCCGGGATCCTGCTCACGCCCGGGCTGCAGAAGGAGATCGAGAAGAACTTCACGCGCCAGGAGCTGCGCCGCGTCGCCGCCGGCGGCGTCGGCTCGGTCTCGTACCCGGCCCGCGTGCGCGAGAGCTACGCGCAGGATCTGCTCGACTCGCTCGACGCCGAGGCGATTCGCGAGCGCCGCTTCCGGATCGTGGTCGACTACGGCTACTCGGCCGCGTCGTTCGTGCTCCCGCTCGTCGTCGGCCCCGTCGGGGTCGAGGCGATCTCAGCGCACGGCTTCTTCGCCGAGGAGATCGGCGACCGGGAGACCCTCGCGCAGGCGATCGGGCACACGAAAAGGCTCGTGACGGCGATCGGCGCCGATCTCGGCGCCGTCTTCGACCAGTCGGGCGAGCGGCTCTACCTCGTCGACGACCAGGGGCACGAGGTGCCGGTCGACCAGACGCTGCTGCTGTACGTGCGCCTCCTCGCCGAGAGCGGCGTCAAGGGCAAGGCCGCCTTCCCGGTCACGGTGACGAGCAGGGTGGAGGAGCTCGCGGGCGCGGGGCTCGAGATCGTCAGGACGCCGAACTCGCTCACAGAGCTGACGCAGGCCGCCTCGGCGGACGGGATGGTGTTCGCGGGAGCTGTCGGCGGCGGCTACGTCTTCCCGCAGTTCCTGCCCGCGTACGACGCTGTCGCAAGCCTCGCGAAGCTGCTCGAGCTGCTCGCGCCCACGAAGCGGCCGCTCTCGGAGCTCGTGGCGGAACTGCCCGCGCCGACGCTGATCCATCGCCGGCTCGCCTGTCCGTGGGCGAAGAAGGGCATCGTCATGCGCGTCCTCAACGAGCGCCTCGCCGGCCGCGATCTCGACCTGACCGACGGGATCAAGCTGATCGACGAGCGCGGCTGGTCGCAGGTGCTGCCCGATCCGGACGAGCCGCTCGTCCACCTCTACGCGGAGGGCGAGACGCTCGACGCGTCCGAGGAGCTCGAACGGGAGGTGCGAAAGCTCGTCGAGGAGATCATGCAGGGAGACGGGGACGCAGCGCGAACCTCTGTAGAAGCCTCAAGCTGAGGTTGACCCCTCGGCGTGCCTGCTGCTTTACTGGTCGTTGAGCCCTCCACCGGAAAGGTGTCAATGGAACCGCTTCCCGATCTCGCGACGCTCTCCGACCACGATCTGAAGACGCTCATCGATGAGCTGACACAGGAGGAGAACGAGGTTTCGTTCCGCCGCCGGCTGCTCCAGGGGCGGATCGACATCCTGCGCGCGGAGCGCACCGCCCGGCTGAAGGGGAAGGGCGTCTCCGACGTCGACGTCGAGAAGCTGACGGACATCCTCTCCTCGCGCAGCGCCCCCTCGAACGACGAGGGCGTGTAGGCCTTGAGCCACGTCTATTGCGGCGAGTGCGGCTTCCAGAACCCGGAGGCCTCGAACTACTGCTCCCGCTGCGGCGCACGTCTCGAGAAGGGCGAGTCCGGTGAGCAGACGATGACCTTCACGCCGGAGGAGATCGCCGACGACTCGGGCGCGGCGCTGCAGGATCTCGGCGGCAAGGGCCCTGCTCTCGTCGTCCGCGCGGGAGGCGGCAGGGCGGGGGAGAGCTTCTCCACGGAGGGAGAGCGAACCATGATCGGCCGCTCCCCCGAGTGCGACGTCTTCCTCGACGACGTCACCGTCTCGCGCAAGCACGCGGAGCTGCTGCGCGACGGCGACACGTTCACGATCAGCGATCTCGGCAGCCTCAACGGCACGTTCGTCAACAAGAAGCGGATCGAGACCGCGGAGCTCGACGACGACGACGAGGTCCAGATCGGAAAGTACCGCCTCACCTTCCTGCGCCGATGACCACCGCAGCGACAGAGCGCCGGCAACCCGAGCAGCAGCGCCTGCACACGATCGGGGCCGTCTGCGCCCGCCTGCAACCCGAGTTCGCGGACATCTCGATCTCGAAGATCCGCTACCTCGAAGACCAGGGGCTGCTGACGCCGAAGCGCACGCGCGGCGGCTACCGCCTCTTCAGCGAGGACGACGTCGAGCGGCTCGAGACGATCCTGCGCCTCCAGCGCGACGAGTTCCTGCCGCTGCGCGTGATCCGGCAAGAGCTGGCGGCCGGTGCCGGCGCGGGCCGGAAGCGGAGCCGTGCCGCCGGGCTCGGCGACCCCGAGTCGGAGCTCGACCTCGCAGGGCTGTGCGAGCGGGCGGAGATCGACCAGACGCTCGCCAGGGAGCTCGAGGAGTACGGGCTGCTCGCGCCGCGGGTCGAGGGGGGAGAGCGGCTGTACCGAGAGGTTGACGCCGACATCGCCGCAGCCTGCGGCAGGCTGGCTCGCTTCGGCATCGACGCACGCCACCTACGCACGTTCAAGAACTCGGCCGGACGTGAGTCGGGCCTGGTCGAGCAGTTGGTTGCGCCGGCGTTGCGCTCGCGGAATCCCGAGCGGCGCAAGGCCGGTCTCGAGGACCTGCAGGCGCTCGCGGAGGCGTCGCAGCAGCTCTCACAGCTGCTCTTCTGGCGTGAGTTGCGCCAGCTGGCGGATCGCTCGACATGACCTCGGGGGCCGCACTCGACCTGCGCGACCGCGTGCGCGACGTGCCGGACTTTCCGAAGCCCGGCATCGTCTTCAAGGACCTGATGCCTCTCGTCGCCGACGCGAAGTACTTTCGCGAGACGATCGACCGGCTCGCCGAGCTCGCTCGGCCGAAGCGGCCAGACATCATCCTCGGCGCGGAGGCGCGGGGCTTCATCTTCGGCGGCGCGCTCGCCGATCGACTCGGCTGCGGCTTCGTTCCGGCTCGCAAGCCCGGCAAGCTGCCGTGGGCGACGATCGAGGCGACGTACGACCTCGAGTACGGCACCGACCGCCTACAGGTGCACGCGGACGCGATCGCCAAGGGGGCGCGCGTGATCGTCCATGACGACGTGCTCGCGACGGGCGGCACCGCCAGAGCAAAGACCGAGCTGGTGGAGCAGCTCGGCGGCGAGGTCGTGGGCCTGCTCTTCGTGGTCGAGCTCGCGTTCCTGAACGGGCGCGACAAGCTCACGGACTACGACGTCGACTCGTTGATCGCCTATTCGTAGTGGTCACCCTCCGGAGTGACGTGCGGGACGTCCGGCCGGTCGATAAGGATCTCGACGATGTATGACGCGCTCACAGCTCGGTACACGTTCGCCTGTCCACGGCGGGAGCAGGCCCATGTGGCACTCTCGTCGTTCCGCCTGCTCGAACGGCTTCCAGGCGCGGCTCACCCGGCCGTCTACGAGGTGCGTTTCGACTGCAGTTGCGGCGAGCAGCATCCCGGGCTCGTCTCCCACGACGATCTCGACTGGGCGCCGCTCGGCGGGCACGCGGGAACGTTCGTCGACCTGATGACCTCGCGCACGCTCGACAGCGCCTCGGAGTTGCAGGCGAGCGCCGCCGCGCACCTGCAGGCGGGCACCTGGCCGTGGAGCTTCTACTGCTATCCCGAGGGTCGGCCGCGGCCTGTCTCTCCTTCGTCGTTCGTCGCCGTCGCTCCCGGCGACCGCTGGGTCGGCCTCGCCGTTCGCTGCCCGGCCTGCGAGGCGCTGTCCGTCAACCTCGTCTCCCAGGCGCATGTCGACCTTCCGTTCGCGAACGACGAGAGCATCGGCGTCGTCGACCACGTCTTTGCCGAGGATGCGGTGCGATCGGTGGCGGCATTCCATTCCGAGCTCCACTCGTCCCGTTTCGACGAGCAGCGCCTGCACCTGAACTAGCCCTTCCTCCGTTGTAGTACCGCCGGGACGAGCCCGGCGAACCATCCCTGGAACGGAGGCAGTGATGATCGGAGTGACACGCGGAATCTCGACGCTCGCCGGGGCAGCCGTCGCGGGCATCCTGCTCTGGTTCGCGACCCAGATCGGCGCCGAGACGTCGTCGGAGTACTGGACGACGTATGGGCTGGTCGCCGCGGCAGGCCTGACGATGGCGCTCTCGCAAATTCTCGGCGGCTGGACGAAGTGGGGATGGCCCCGCTTCTCGGTCGGCGTCTTCGTGCTCGGCTTTCTGCCCGCACTGGTCGCCGGCGGCTGGGTGCTGCTCGCACGCCAGCCCGCGGACTGGATGAACACCTCGAACTGGTCTCGCGATCTCGGCATCTTCGGCCTCGTCAGCGACCTCGGCAACATCCTGCCCGCGATCGCGTTCGGCGTGGGTCTCACGTTTGGGCTCTCGTTCGATACCGCCGGGCCCCGCCGCGCGGTCGTTGAGGAGGAGCATGTCCACCGCGAGCACGTTCGCGACGCCGATGCGCCGCTGACAGCGGACCGCGATCCCGAGCCGATGCCGGCATCGACAGGCGCCGTGCGGCGTGACACGGACGGCGACGGGGACGTCGAGCGGCCGGCCGAGACGACGACGCGCGAGCGCCGGGAAGACTGAGGTCGGAGATCGTTCCCTGAGACAAGGGATCTCGTAACCGTAGGGGTCCCGTCGATAGAGGTCGAGATGGACGCCGCCGCCGTCAGCCGCCTGAAGCCCGTTGCTTCGGAGCTCCTGCTCGAGCACTGCTTCGTGCTCGGCGGCACCGACGGCAGGCGTCCGACGGCGGCTGCGCGACTCGAGGCGCTGCTCGGCCGCGAGCTCGCGCACCGGCTCGTTCAGGCGCTGGTTTCCCGCGCAGGTCAGTAGTCCGCGGGGGCGGACTACTGAGGCGCAAGACTCCGAAAGGGCCGCTTCGCGGCCGCTAGGTCCGCGCGCCGGGCCGATCCTCGCCGCGTACGCGGACGAAGAGGAAGATCGCGCCGGCAGCGACGAGCGCGAGGATGAACGCGGTCGCGGCTGAGACGCCGAGCGCGGCCATCCCGATCCAGAGCACGAAGAAGAAGAACACGGCCCACGCGCCGGCCTGGACGCCCTGATCGATCGACGGCATGCGCAGATGCATCGCGGCGATCGTAACGAAAGCTCACCTAGAGCTCGCTCCCATCTACGCGCGAAGGGCGATCGGCTCCCGCCGATCGCCCTTCTTGCGCCAAAAATTCAAGGAGCCGGTGGCGCTTTCGTCCGTCGAACCCGCTGACTTTCCGCTTCCGCGTACGGCCCTCGAGCTCGACATCGACCTACTCGCGCTCCGTGCTCCCTGCACGAGAGAACCTAACCGGGGCAGTGGGGTGGGGCAAGCCGTCCCTCGCCCTGATTGCTGCAATTTGCGAGAAGTCTCGTCCGACCGGCCCGGGCGGTCGGGGACCGTAGGATGCGGCC
>JBDSOJ010000235.1:0-3217 GCA_039914895.1 Gaiellaceae bacterium | reverse complement strand
GAAGCTCGGCGGCAGCTGCCGGTGCTCCCCGAGCGAGTGCGCGAGCCGGGTGAAGCCCGAGATCGACGTCGTCGCGGCGGCGAGCAGCACGAGCGCACCGGTGAGGCCGACGTAGACGACGAGCGCGCCGCCGACCAGGTCGGGTACGTGGGCGGTGAGCGCGTCGACGATCCCCGCAAGCGGTGCCTTCAGCCACTCCTCGCCGAGCGCCGTCTGCCCGTTCTCGACCGGGAACGCCGCCAGCCCGACGGCGGCGACGGCCGCGGTCAGGAGGACGACGAGACCGATCGCCGTGAAGAGACTACGCGGCAGCGTCCGTCCCGGCTCGCGCGTCTCCTCGGCGAGGTTCGCGACCGTCTCGAGCCCGGTGTAGGCGAGCATCGCGAGCGGCAGCGCGAACGCGAGGTCGTCCCAGGTCGGCGAGACGCCGAGGTCGGTTCCCTGCGTGAGCGCGTCCGGCGAGACGAGGAGGGCGAAGCCGAGGATGACGAGGAGGAGCTGCGTCGCCAGGTCGAGCCCGGCCACGACGAGACCTGCCGAGTGGAGCTGTGAGCGGCGCGTCAGCCGGACGGCGGCGATCCCGAGGATGACGCCGACCGCGACGACGATGTCCCACGGCGACTCGCGCAACGCCTCCACCCCGAGCGCGGTGCCGAGGTAGTGGGGCAGGAACAAGGTCGAGAGCGCGATCACGATCAGGTAGTCGAGGAAGAGCGCCCAGCCGGTGAGGAAGCCGAGGACGTCGTTGTAGGCGCGGCGGACAAAGGTCGCTGCCCCTCCGATCTCGGGCAGCGCCGCCGTCGCCTCGGCGTAGGAGAGCGAGACGATCAGGAAGAAGACACCGGCGCCGAGGAGCACGAGCGGCGTGAAACCGAGCGCGTAAGCGGCGACGATCCCGAGCGCGAAGTAGAGCGAGGACGCGATCTCCCCGTAAGCGACGGAGAAGAGCGCCGGCGCGTCGAGGACACGCTGGAAACCGCTCAGCTTCCTCGCCATCAGCCGACGCCCTTCCGGAGCAGCATCAGCCGGCCGACGCCGAGGGCGATGAACAGACCGCCGAGCAGGAAGCCGAGCACGCCGCCGCCGTGCGCGGCGGTGACCGCGAGCAGCGCCACTCCGAGCCCGATGAACACCGCGGCGAGCACCGCGACGGCGCCGCGATACAGACTCATCCGGCGTCCCTGACGGCGGTCACGAGCACGCGGCAGCCGGCGTTCTTGAGCACGTAGTCGACGGTGCCGCCGAAGATCGCACGCTTGCGGCTCGGCAGGTCCTTGCGCAGCGCGCCGATGACGACGATCTCGGTCGCGCGCCGCTCCGCCTCCCGCACGATCGCGGCGCCTGCGTTGCGCGCGCGCACGAGCCGCGGGATCACAGTGACGCCGTACGACGCGCCGATCCGCCGCGCCTCGTCGAGCTCCCGGTTCGCGAGCTCCTCCTCGGCGGGCATCTCGGCCGAGAGCGGCAGGTCGAGCGGGATCTCGACGACGTAGACGGCTGTGATCTGGGCGCCGCGCTCGGCGGCGAGCCCGGCGGCGATGTCGAACGCCTCGTCCGACGCGCGGCCGGTCAGCACCGGCACGAGCAGCCGCCGATACTCGAGCGCGAGCGCTGGCCCGAAGGCCGGCGGCGCCTTGACCGTGTCCGTCAGCGACGCGTGCACGAACCGGCGCCGGTAGACGGCGTAGAAGAGGAAGCCGGCGGCGATCCAGCCGAGACCGGCCCATCGCGTCGTCGGGTTCTGGACGACGATGACCGCGAACGAGACGCCGGTCGCGATCCCGCCGAAGAGGGCGAACAGCGGCCAGTCGACGGCGCCAATCCTCAGGTTCGGCCGCGCCTTGTAGAGCAGTTCCTCCTGCGGCGTCGCCACGCGCATCCTGATCAGCGAGGCGTGCGCGATCGTGAACGAAAGCGTGGCGCCGAAGGAGTAGAGCGTGCCGACGAAGTTGACGTCGCCGGGGAGGATCACCGCGATTGGGGCGACCCCGGCGAAGAGCAGGATCGAGAGCCACGGCGTCTTGAAGCGCGGGTGCAGCCGCCGAAAGACCTCCGGGATCTGCTGGTAGGTCGCCATCGCATAGGTGATCCGCGAGGCGCCGATCACGCCCGCGTTCGTGGCGATGAAGAGGATCGTCGCGGCGAGGATGCCGACGTAGATCTCGAGCGCGTCGAGGAGGGCGCCCTCGACGCCGAGGTTCTGGACGACGCCGAGGATCGGATCGTTTGCGTAGCCGCCTTCCTCAGGCGGCAGCGCCAGCAGCGTCGTCAGCTCGCCGCCAATCTCGACGACCGGCAGCGCCGAGAGCGCGACGAGCGGCAGCGTGAAGTAGATCGCGAAGACCGCGAGCGCGACGAGCTTGTACGCGCTCGGCACGTTCTTGACCGGATCGCGCACCTCCTCGGCCAGGTTCGAGACGGTTTCCACCCCCGTGTAGGCGAGCATCGCCACCGGCACCGCGATCGCCAGGTTCGACCAGGTCGGGGCGACGCCGAGGTGGACGTTGTCGACGAGGATCTCCGGGTTGAAGACGAGCACGAAGCCGAGCGCGACGAGGAGGATCTGTGTCGCGAAGTCGATCACCGCGAGCGTGATCGAGAGCCGCGCCGCCTCCTGGACGCCGACGATGTTGAGGACGACGAGCGCGACGATCACGACGATGCCGCCGACAACGTCCCACGGGTTCTCGCGTAGCGGCTCCCAGAAGATCGAGAGGTAGTGGGGGACGAAGAAGGCCGAGGTGGCGACCGTGACGACGTAGACGAGCATCTGCGCCCAGGCTGCGCCGAAGGAGACGAGCTCGTTGTAGGCGTGGCGGGCGAAGCTGGACGAGCCGCCGGCCTCGGGGAAGCGCACCGTCCCCTCGGCGTAGGTGGCCGCGGTGGCGGCGAAGATGATCCCGGCGGCGACGAAGACGAGCGGCGTCAGCCCGAGCGCGTAGACCGCCGTGAGGCCGAGCGCGTAGTAGATCGAGGAGCCGACGTTGCCGTAGGCGGTAGCGAAGAGGGCGGGCGTGCCGAGGACGCGCTCGAGCTCGACCTGCCGTCTGCGTCGGCTGGGCACCGGCGCAGTCTAGAGAGGCGGCACGTGGCTACACTGGCTGCCGTCTTCAGCGCGCATGACGCGCAAGGGAGGTCGAGAGCGATGGGGTGCAGGCTGGTACTGACCGTGCTCGCGGGCGTCTTCGGGGTCGGGCAGGCCGTCGCCGGCGAGCCG
>JBDSOJ010000227.1:0-3053 GCA_039914895.1 Gaiellaceae bacterium | reverse complement strand
AGTCGCCGAGGCTCCAGAGCACGATCCGGACGACCATCTACGTGGCTCGCCCCTTCGCGAGCATCGCCGTCGCCTGCCGGAGCACGTCGGCCTCGTCGTGCCCGAAGTCGTCCATGTACGCATCCATGGCTCGTCCCTCCTTACATCCGGAAGACGCCGAAGGTGGACTCGGGCACGGGCGCGTTCAGCGCCGCGGAGATCCCGAGCGCGAGCACCCGGCGCGTGTCGAGCGGGTCGATGATCCCGTCGTCCCAAAGGCGCGCGGTCGAGAAGTACGGGTTGCCCTCGGCCTCGTAGGTCGCGCGGATCTCGTCCGGATCAGCGTCGCCGACCATCGAGAGCACGGTTGCCGCCTGCTCGCCGCCCATCACCGAGATGCGTGCGTTCGGCCACATCCAGAGCTGCCGCGGCCCGTAGGCGCGGCCGCACATCGCGTAGTTGCCGGCGCCGAACGAGCCGCCGGTGACGACCGTGAACTTGGGCACGTCGGCGCAGGCGACCGCCAGCACGAGCTTGGCGCCGTCGCGCGCGATCCCGCCCTCCTCGTACTCCTTGCCGACCATGAAGCCGGTGATGTTCTGCAGGAAGACGAGCGGGATCTTCCGCTTGCACGCGAGCTCGATGAAGTGCGCGCCCTTCTGGGCCGACTCGGCGAAGAGGACACCCTTGTTGGCGAGGATCGCGACCGGGTAGCCCTCGATCCGCGCGAAGCCGCAGACGAGCGTCTCCCCGTAGAGCGCCTTGAACTCAGCGAAGCGGGAGCCGTCGACGATCCGTGCGATCACCTCGTGCGCGTCCAGCTCGTGCTTGAAGTCCTCGGGCACGAGCCCGTAGAGCTCGCCCGGGTCGAGCGTGGGGGGCTCGGGCGGCGCGAGGTCCCACGGCAGCTCCTTCCGCCGGTGCAGATTGCGCACGATCTGGCGCGCGAGCGCGAGCGCGTGCTCGTCGGAGGTGGCGTAATGGTCGGCGACACCCGAGCGGCGCGTGTGTACGTCGGCGCCGCCCAACTCCTCGGCGGTCACGTCCTGGCCCGTCGCCGCCTTCACGAGCGGCGGGCCGCCGATGAAGATCGTCCCGGTGCCCTGGACGATGATCGTCTCGTCGCTCATCGCCGGCACGTACGCGCCACCGGCCGTGCACGAGCCCATCACCGCCGCGATCTGCGGGATCCCCCTGGCAGACATGCGCGCCTGGTTGTAGAAGATCCGGCCGAAGTGCTCGCGGTCCGGGAACACCTCCGCCTGCAGTGGCAGGAACGCACCGCCCGAGTCGACGAGGTAGAGGCAGGGGAGATGGTTCTGCTCGGCGACCTCCTGCGCGCGCAGGTGTTTCTTCACCGTCAGCGGGAAGTAGGAGCCGCCCTTGACGGTGGCGTCGTTCGCGACCACGACGCACTCCTGCCCTTCGACGACGCCGATTCCGGTCACGATCCCGGCCGACGGAGCAGCGCCGTCGTAGAGCTCCCACGCGGCGAGCGCATTCAGCTCCAGAAAGGCGGTGCCAGGATCGATCAGCCGGTCAACCCGCTCGCGAGCGGTCAGCTTCCCGCGCGATCGGTGCCGCTCGACCGCCTTTTCGCCGCCGCCTCGCGAGACGACGGCCGTACGCTCGCGGAGCTCCGCAACCAGCGCCTCCATCCGTTCCGCGCGCTGTGCGAAGGTCTCGTCGCGCTCGAGCTGCGAGCTGAGGAGTGCCACGAAGCCAGCCTAACGAACGGCTCAGCCGGCGCTCGTGCTCGCCGCGTCGCCAAGCGGAGAGAAGGGTGGGCGCGCCCGGGGAGTGCGGCCGCTCCCACAACACGTCCATGACCACGAGGCGCCTGCAAGCAGACGACCCGGGCGGCAGGTCGCGGGGCGCACCCACGAGTCAGCGTAGCCCCTTTTCGTTGCGACCGGAAACCGACGAGGCGGACGAGGAGGGATCACATGAGCAAGCGCGGGCCCAACAGGGGCGACAGGACTCGAACCTGCGACATTCGGTTTTGGAGACCGACGCTCTACCAGCTGAGCTACGCCCCTTCGTCGCAGCGGATTGTAGCCTTGCTCAGATGCTCTCCCAGCGTCACGCGCTCGGGCTGCTCTTCCTCGCACTCGCGCTCGGATTCACGTTCATCGCGTATAGCTCGGGCCGGGCCGGATTCTGGGTGATCGCCCTGGCTTCCGGGGCGCTCGGCGCCTGGATGCTGACCATGTCGCTGCGGCTCTTGCGCAGAACGTAGAACAGAGCCGAGCAAGAGTCCGACCTCACGCGGCGTATTCTCTCGCCATGGCGAAGGTCGAGGATACGAGCACGCTCTGGCAGGACTACCGCCGCTCGCGCGACCGCGCTGTCCGCGACCGCCTGATCCTCACGTACGCGCCGCTCGTCAAGTTCGTCGCCGGCCGCCTCGGGAGCGGCCTGCCGGCGCACGTCGACGAGGGCGACCTCGTCTCGTACGGGCTGCTCGGCCTGATCGGCGCGATCGAGCGCTACGACCCCGACCGCGAGATCAAGTTCGAGACCTACGCGATCGCGCGGATCAAGGGCGCGATCATCGACGAGCTTCGCGCCCTCGACTGGGTGCCGCGCTCGGTCCGTGCCCGCGCGCGCGACATCGAGCGCGCGATCGCGGAGCTCGAGAAGAAGCTGCACCGCGCGCCCACCGACGAGGAGATCGCGGGGAAGCTCGGCATGACCGAGGACGAGCTCGGAAACAGCCTGACCGAAATCTCGCGCTCCTCGATCGCCGCCCTCGACGAGCTCTGGACGGTCTCGGCCGGCGGCGACCAGATCGCGCTGATCGACACGATCGAGGACACCCAGGGGCCTGAGCCGCAGTCGGCGCTTGCCCAGACGGAGATGAAGGAGGCGCTCGGGGAGGCGATCGCACGCCTGCCGGAGCGGGAGAAGCTCGTCGTCACGCTGTACTACTACGAGGAGCTGACCCTGCGCGAGATCGGCGAGGTCCTCGGCGTCACCGAGTCGCGCGTCTCGCAGCTGCACACGAAGGCGATCCTCCGTCTGAAGGCGCGGCTGGGCGCCGCCCGCGTGCCGCTCGGCTAGACAGCGTGCCG
>JBDSOJ010000207.1:0-3552 GCA_039914895.1 Gaiellaceae bacterium | reverse complement strand
CCGGCGTGCTCAAGGGCGAGGTCAAGGACGTGCTCTTGCTCGACGTCACGCCCCTCTCCCTCGGGATCGAGACCAAGGGCGGCGTCTTCACGAAGCTGATCGACCGCAACACGACGATCCCGACCCGGAAGGCGGAGACTTTCTCGACCGCCGAGGACAACCAGCCGTCGGTCGAGATCCACGTCCTTCAGGGCGAGTCGGATATGGCGACCTATAACAAGACGCTCGGCAAGTTCCAGCTCGTCGGCATCCCGCCGGCGCCGCGGGGGATGCCGCAAGTCGAGGTCGGCTTCGACATCGACGCGAACGGGATCATCCACGTCACCGCGAAGGATCTCGGCACCGGCAACGAGCAGCAGATCAGGATCGAGGGCGGCTCGGGCCTCTCGGAGGACGAGGTGCAGCGGATGGTCAGCGAGGCCGAGGCCCACGCCGACGAGGCGCACACGCTGCGCGAGCTCGCCGACGCGCGCAACACGGCCGAGCAGCTCGCCTACCAGACCGAGAACACGCTCAAGGAACACCGCGACAAGCTCGAGGAGTCGGAGGCGTCGACGATCGACGGCCGGATCATGGAGCTGCGCGGGTCGCTCGAGTCGACCGACGCGAACGAGATCCGGCAGAAGACCGAGGCGCTGAACGAGGCGTCGCGGAAGCTGGCGGAGGTGCTCTACGCCCAGGCGAGCGCGACCGCGCAGGCCGGGGCGCCGGGCGGCAACGGTGACGCGGCGACGGAGGACGAGGTGGTCGAGGACGCCGACTACGAGGTGATCGACGAGGAAGAAGAGGCCAAGACCTCGTGACCGAGGATCCACGCCTCGAGCAGGAAGAGGAAGTCGTCGAGGAGCCGGCCGCGGAGGAGTCGGCGCCGGCTCCGGACGACTCCTACCTCCGGCTTGCCGCCGACTTCGACAACTACCGCAAGCGGGTCGCGCGCGAGCAGGTCGAGCTGACCCGCCGCGCGAACGAGCGGCTGCTGAACGAACTCCTGCCCGTGCTCGACGACCTCGAGCGGGCGCTCGAGGCGGCGGCGGACCACGAGGAGGCGAAGCTCGAGGAAGGTGTCCGCCTGGTCCACCAGTCGCTGCTCGGCCTCGTCGAGCGCCACGGACTCGTCGAGATCGAGGCCGACGGCGCCTTCGACCCGCACGTCCACGAGGCACTGCTCGCCCAGCCGGGCGAGGGGGTCGAGGAGGGCGCCGTGCTGCAGGTGCTGCAGAAGGGCTACCGGCTCGGCGACAAGGTGCTCAGGCCCGCCAGAGTGATCGTGGCCGAGTGATCGTGGGGGAGTAGTGGCGAATCCGTACGACACCCTCGGCGTGCCCAAGAACGCGTCGGCCGACGAGATCAAGAAGGCCTACCGCAAGCTCGCGCGCGAGCACCATCCCGACGCGAGCGGGGGCGACGAGGCGCGCTTCAAGGAGATCCAGGGCGCCTACGACGTGCTCTCGGACGCGGAGAAGCGGACGGCCTACGACGCCTACGGCGCGACGAACGGTCGGATGAGGGCTGAAAGCGGTACGCAGTTCGCCGACGTCGATCTCTCCGACCTGTTCGGCAGCATCTTCGGTGGCGGTGCCGGCCGCCAGCGCCGGCCGGTGCCGGAACGCGGCGCCGACGTCGAGGCGCACACGACGCTCTCGTTCGACGACGCGCTCCGTGGCGCTGAGGTGCGCGTGCCGGTCGAGCTCGAGACCGCCTGTCGGACGTGCGGCGGCACCGGTGCCGAGCCCGGGACCGCGCCGACGATCTGCCCGCAGTGCGGCGGCCGCGGCGTCACCTCCGACTCGCACGGGCTCTTCGCCCTCTCGCATCCGTGCCCGCGCTGCCGCGGGAACGGCACCGTCGTCGAGCATCCCTGCAAGACCTGCCGCGGGTCCGGCCACGAGCGGACGACGAAGAACTTCAACGTCAAGATCCGGCCCGGGATCAAGGACGGTGCGCGCATCCGGGTCGGCGGCAAGGGCGAGTCGGGACGCAACGGCGGCCCGGCCGGGGACCTCTTCGTCGTCGTCCACGTGCAGCCGTCGCCGCTCTACACGCGTCGCGGCGACGATCTCGTCGTCGAGGTTCCCGTCGGCTACGCCGATGCTGCGCTCGGCGCTTCGATCGAGGTGTCGACCCCGGACGGCCCGATCTCGCTCAAGGTTCCCGCCGGCTCGCAGCCCGGGAAGCTGCTGAAGGTCAAGGGCCGCGGCGCGCCGAAACCGAAGGGCGGCAAGGGCGACCTGCTCGCCCGCCTGAAGCTGACCGTGCCGGAGAAGATCTCGAAGCGGGAGCGCGAGCTGCTCGAGCAGCTGCGGAAGGTGGGCGGCTGATGGACAGCCACCCGCGCTACTCGATCTCCGTCGCGGCCGAGCTCGTCGGCATGCACCAGCAGACGCTGCGCATGTACGAGTCGAAGGGGCTCGTCCGGCCGCAGCGGACGCCCGGCGGCACCCGGCGGTACTCCGAGCGCGACCTCGAGCGCCTGCGCGTGATCCAGCGGCTGACGACCGAGCTGCGACTCAACCTCGCGGGCGTCGAGCACGTGCTGCGGCTCGAGGACGAGCTGCGTCAGCAGCGGGCGCGCGCCGACCGGCTCGAGCGCGAGCTGCGGGAGGAGATCCGAACCGTCCACCGCTCGTACAAGCGGGAGATCGTCGTCTATCAGGCAGAGCGACACCCGGAGCGACGGCACTGATGGATTTCAACAAGCTGACGATCAAGAGCCAGGAGGCCGTCGCGGCCGCGCAGGAGCGGGCGCGACGTAGCGGCAACCCGGAGCTCTACCCCGAGCACCTGCTGCTGGCGCTGTTGCAGCAGGAGCTGACCCAACAGCTCGTCCCGGACGCGGCGGCGCTGCGCACCGCGACCGAGGCAAAGCTGGCGGCGAAGCCGGCGATCCAGGGCGCCTCGCAACAGCCCGCCGCCGGCGCCGCCTTTTCGGGCGTCCTCGACCGAGCCTCCGACGAGGCGCGCAAGCTCGAGGACGACTACGTCTCGACCGAGCATCTCCTACTTGCGCTCGACGCCGTCCCGCGCGAGCAGCTGCTTGCGCGGATCGACGACGTCCGCGGCGGCCAGCGGGTCACGAGCCAGGACCCGGAGGGCACCTACCAGGCGCTCGCGAAGTTCGGCCGCGACCTGACCGAGGCGGCCGAGCAGGGGAAGCTCGACCCGGTGATCGGCCGGGACGAGGAGATTCGCCGCGTAATCCAGGTGCTCTCGCGCCGGACGAAGAACAACCCGGTCCTGATCGGCGAGCCGGGCGTCGGCAAGACCGCGATCGCGGAGGGGCTCGCGCAGCGGATCGTCGCCGGCGACGTGCCCGAGGGTTTGAAGGGCAAGCGTGTCTGGGCGCTCGACGTCGGCGCGCTGCTCGCCGGGGCGAAGTACCGCGGCGAGTTCGAGGAGCGGCTCAAGGCTGTCCTCGCGGAGATCAGGAACGCGGACGGCCGGATCGTCCTCTTCATCGACGAGCTGCACACGATCGTCGGCGCCGGCGCGGCCGAGGGAGCGGTCGACGCGGCCCAGATGTTGAAGCCGATGCTCGCCCGCGGCGAGCTGCGC
>JBDSOJ010000169.1:0-12442 GCA_039914895.1 Gaiellaceae bacterium | reverse complement strand
CTTGAAGTTGCCCGCAGGATCCATCGGTGCGGGCAACGTCAGCCCCAGATCCTCTAGGCGCGCCTCGATCCGGCTCATGCGGCGACGATAACCCTCCCGTCCGGACTCACCAAATCGACGCTCCGGGAACATCTAAGGCACGCGGGCCTGGTCGGAGAAGAGCGTTCTGTGGTGTGGTGACGAACGTCGATGCTTTCGGCCCGTTGCCCCACGCGGCGCGCCCGTCCACCGTCACGACCTTCCGCTGCTTGGCGCGCCCGCTCATCCGCTCGCGCGCCGCACTCGGGACAGAACCTGAAGGAGCCGGCGGCCTCGTACCCGCACACGGCGCAGCTGGCCACACCGCAAGTCTAGGAACGCGCGGTCAGAACAACAAGCCCTCACGTCGGCACGTCCTGGACACGGTGGGTGATGTTGGCCATGATCGTCTCGTGGACGCTCGTTTTCCCACGGGTGTCGTCACGTTCCTCTTCACCGATGTCGAGGGCTCGACGAAGCTCCTCCACGAACTCGGCGACGAGTACGCGGCCGCACTCCACGAGCACCGCCGGCTCCTCCGGGAGGCTTTTCGCGCCCACGACGGCGTCGAGGTCGACACCCAGGGCGACGCGTTCTTCGTGGCGTTCGCCAGAGCCTCGGATGCCGTGGCCTCCGCCGCCGTAGCGCAGAAGGCGCTCGTGGCTGGGCCGATCAAGGTGCGCATGGGGCTTCACAGCGGTGAGCCCCGGCTCACCGAAGAGGGATACGTCGGCCTCGACGTCCACAGAGGCGCCCGCATCGCGGCTGTCGGGCACGGCGGCCAGGTCCTCCTCTCAGAGTCGGCTCACGCGCTCGTGGACGCGCCGGTGCGAGATCTCGGGCCCCATCGCCTCAAGGATCTGACGGCGCCGGAGCGGATCTACCAGCTCGAGATCGAGGGGCTGCCCTCGGAGTTCCCGCTGCTGAAGACGCTCGACACGGGCATGAAGAACTTGCCGTCCGCCCGGACGTCGTTCGTGGGACGTCGCGACGAGCTGGAGGAGATCGATCGCCTGCTCGAAGATCCGAACTGCCGTCTGCTGACGCTCGTGGGACCCGGCGGCGTCGGCAAGACCCGACTCGCCCTCGAGGCCGCCGCTCGGCGGGTGGACCGCTACCCGCATGGCGTGCACTACGTCCCGCTGGCATCCGTCGTCGCGCCCGACTTTCTCGCCCCGGCTGTCGCCGACGCGCTCCAGTTCCCGATCGACACCGCCCACAGCGGGCTCTCGGCTCAGGACCAGCTCGTCGACTATCTGAGCGAACGCTCGACGCTGCTCGTGCTCGACAACTTCGAGCACCTCGTCGAGGGTGCCGGGCTCGTGACGCGGGTGATCGAGCGGGCGCCGAGCGTGGAGATCATGACCACGTCGCGAGAGCGGCTGAACGTCCAGAGCGAGTGGGTGCTCGACGTCGACGGGCTGCGCGTCTCGGCCAACGGCAACGGCCACACGGGAGCCGACGGCGCCCTTCGGCTCTTCGAGGAGCGAGCACGTCAGGTCGACCACGGTTTCGAGCTCGGCGAGGAGGAGCTGGAGCACGCGGTCCGCATCTGCCGGCTCGTCGACGGCATGCCGCTCGGGATCGAGCTGGCGGCGGCGTGGGTCTCGATGCTCCCGTGCGCGGAGATCGCCGACGAGATCGAGCGGACGATCGGATTCCTCGAGACGTCGATGCGAGACGTGCCCGACCGCCACCGGAGCCTCCGTGCCGCCTTCGATCACTCGTGGCGACTGATGACGGACGTGCAGCAGCGCTGCTTCCGGCAGCTCTCGGTCTTCCGCGGCCCGTTCACGCGCGAGGCAGCGGCAACCGTTGCCGGCGCCGACCTCGGGCTGCTCGCGGAGCTCGTCTCCAAGTCGCTATTGCGCAGGCTCGAGCTCGGGCGCTACGAGCTTCACGAGCTGCTGCGACAGTACGCCGCCGACCGGCTCGCCGAGGACGCGGACGAGCCGGCGGAGGTGCGCGAACGCCACGCCCGCTTCTACGTGGGCCGGCTCGTCGATCGACGCGAGCTACTCCCAGGGCCGCAAATGGGCGAGGCGCGCGACGAGCTCCGCGGCGACGTCCCCAACCTGGTCTCCGGCGTCGAGTGGGCGGCGACGCAGTGGCACGAAGACGACGCACGGAGCACCTTCCACGCGCTCTCGGACTTCTACATGGCGCACAGCTGGCCACAGGGACTGGAGACGTTCGCGCACCTAGCGGAGCTGCTCGGCTACTCACCGAAGACCACCCTCGACACGCCCAAGGCGCCTTCCGTCCTACTCAGCGCGCTCGCGGGCGAGGTCTGCTTCGCGTCCTGCGTCGGCTACGACGAGGCGCAGGACGCACTGGCGCGTTTCTGCGCCCCGGAGCTCCGTACGCGCGGGCTGACCCGCGAGCTCGGATGGTGCCTGATCGCGCTGGGGACCAATGCGTGCTACATCGATGACTATCCGCAGGCGGTGACGTTCCTCGAGGAGAGTGTCGCTGTCACCGGCACCGCCGGCGATCGCTGGTCCGAGGCAGCTGCGCTCTCATGGCTGGGATTCGTGAGGCTGCTGCAGGACGACCTCGAGGCTGCACGGACGTCGTTCGAGGCAATGCACGAGGTCGCCCGCGACATGGGTCAGCCGTTGATGCTCGCGTTTACGCTGAGCAAGCTCGGGCTCCTCGCCGATGCCGAAGGCGACCACGCGGAGGCCATGCGCCTCCACACCGAGGCGAACGGCTGCTTCGAGGCGGTCGGCGACCGGGGAGGCGCCGGCTACGCGCTCAGCCGCGCGAGCGTCAGCGCCTACTGCCTCGGCGACCACGAGGAAGCACTGCGGCTGGGTCACGCCGGCCACGACGCGTTTGCCGACGTCAACCATCGCTGGGGCATGATCGGGGCTGCGTGCCGGGTTGGGTTCGCGCTCGTGGCGCTCGGAAACCCGAACGGCGCGCGGGAGCGCTTCCGGTGGGCGCTCGAGCAGGCGCAGGCGACGGAGGCGAAGTCGCTGGCCCTCCTCGCTCTGAGCGGCGTCGGCGTGCTGCTTGCACGAGAAGGGGAGGAGAGCCGCGCGTTCGAGCTTCTGACATTCGTCTTCGGCTATCCGGGCTTCCCGCCCTTCTACTTCATCACCGCGAGGCCCGAGCTCGACCGGCTCGAAGCCGAGCTGGCGCCGGAAGAGCTCGCCGCCGCGCGCGACGCGGCACATGCGGCGGACTTCGAAGCGGTCGTGACGGCCGCCCAGCAGGTCCTCGCCGCCGGGGCCCCAGCGCTTCGCGAGTAGAACGTCAGAGGCGAGTGGTTCTGACTGGGCATCTTTCAAACCCGCCCGAAGTCCTGAGGGAGCTTCTGGAACTCGATGCGCGTAGGCGCTACGAGCCCGCGCCGTGCTCGAGCTGGCGGTTGTACTCAGCTTGATCGAAATGACCCAGCGAGGCCGCGATCAGGCCGTCGTCTCGGATCGTCCATTCCTCGAAGCCGCTGATCTGGATTTTGTGCCCGGTCCCGCCGGGATCGGTGTTCGTGCCAACGAGCGTCCAGTGGTACTCCGCGCTCTCGCCCTCGAGGCGGAAGTCGTCCATCAGCACCTGCAGGTCTGGGAAGGCGACCATGAACGACCGTGCAGCATCGGTGATGGCGGCTCGCCCCACGGACGGAGGGCCGTCGTTGATCGTGAGGGATCCGCCCGGCGCGTAGTGTGCAGCGACGCGCTCCGGGTCTTGACTGCACCATGCTTCGGTGTACCGCTGAGCAAACTCACGCAGCTGATCCGGGTCGGGCGCCACGGTCTCCTCCTCTGGCTAGCTCGTCCTGCCCTGCCATCTTCCTCGACCACCACCGATGCGTCTAGGGACTGCCCTCACGGGTCCTCGTTGAGCAGCTCACGTGCGATGCGCCACCGCCCGTCGGGCTCTCTGCGCCAGACCATGAGCAGACGGCGTCGGCGTGCAGGGCCATCGGAGCCCCGGGGGCCGCTGACCCACGTCGCACGACCGAACGTTGCCGCGAAGTCGTCCGACCCCAGTGTGGACTCCGCGGTGATCTGCATCGACGAGATCACCGTCTCGCGCGCGGCTTCGAGAAAGTCGGCGCGTCCCTGGATCGTCGGGACTCCGGGCCCGGCGAAGATCGCGTCCTCCGTGTAGAAGTCGACCCAGGCCGTGGGATCCGGGGCCTCGAAGGCCTCGGCGAGTGCTTTCTCGGCAGCCCGGATGGCGTCCATGTCGGACGGAGAGAGCGTCACGGCCGAGACGCTATCCCACCACGAACAACGGGCGCACGCGAACGAGTTCGCGCTCCGACGTCGGTGAGCGACGTACGTTGCCCGGCACGCGCGTCTTCGGGTACTTCGAGACAGATGATCGCGAAGCGACCGAGCGCTTTCTCGTCGATCAGCCCGTCAGCGAGCGCTAGCAGGACCGGATGTCCGACCAACTTATGAACCGCGTCGATGACGCAGGGCCGGCACCGCTCGAGGAGATCTTCCGGCTCGAGTGATGCACCGGCAACGACGGTCACAACTGAACTGTCATCCGCTAAGCCCGTAAGCCCGCGCACTGAGGTGAGGACATGGGATTGGCAATCCCATGTACTCACCCTTCCCGTGTGTGCAGTAGGTTCAGAGAACGTCCCGCTGGGCGATGCGCGCGGCCGGCTCGAACCCGCCCGCGGTGAAGTCTGATTTCGCGGCATGGAGCGGTCTTACCGCTTTCACGACAGCCGCATAGGTCGTCCGCGTGCAAGCCCTGACGAAACGATCTGGCGCTGCGGGCTGACTCGTCGGCGCTCCGACGACGAGGTTCTTACCCGTCGCGGCGCAAGCGCGGGTTCATGGCGGGTTCAAGCCGCTGACCGACGGACTGAATAGCCGCTTTGCAGGGACTTCTCGCTGCGACCTCACCACTCGTAATGAAGGGGTCCGCGGTTCGAGTCCGCGCGTCGGCTTCCGTCGAACAAAGATCATCCCTGCAACACGGCCATTTTCTGCGTTGGGGCATGCGTCACTACCTGCCACCGACTGCCCCTCAAGACGCATCGGCGGGTTCGAAGCGGGTTCAGCCCAGACTGTGTGCGAGCCATTCCGCGAGCTCGCCAGCGCCGGATCACCTTCCCGACGACGGGTGGTTCACGCGCGCGAGTGACTACAGAGCTGGTCACGAACCGCCGGAAACCGGCTTTTTGTAGCTAGGGGACTACTGGTTCGAGCCCAGCAGATCCGGGCGACCCGCTGCACTTCGTGAGCGGGTCCGGCGACGACGCCCCGGAGACGGAGCGCCACGAGCGTCGGGGCGGCCGCCCGTTCGTCGAGGTTGTCACGTGGCTGCGGTGGGCGTAGCTTGTGCCTGTGACCTGTCCAGGGTGCCGCGCCGAGAATCCGGCGGGAGCGAAGTTCTGCGCGCGCTGCGGCACCGCGCTCGCCGCGGCCTGCCCGCGTTGCGCCCACCTGAACGCTCCCAACGCCGGGTTCTGCGTCGAGTGCGGGGGGGCGCTCGCCGGCCTGGGGCAGCCGGAGACGTACACGCCGGAGCCGCTCGCCGAGAAGATCCGTGCGGGGCGGCGAGAGCTCGAGGGGGAGCGGAAGCTGATCACCGTCCTCTTCGCAGACGTCGCTGGCTTCACGAGCCTCGCCGAGAGCCTCGACCCCGAGGAGACGCACGCGATCATGCGTCGTTGCTTCGACCTGATGCTCCGGGAGGTGCACCGCTACGAGGGCACGGTGTCGCAGTTCCTCGGCGACGGGATGCTCGCGCTCTTCGGCGCGCCGATCGCGCACGAGGATCACGCCTACCGTGCGGTCCGATCCGCGCTCGCGCTGCAGACAGCCGTCGGCGAGTACAGCCGCGAGCTGGCCGAGCGGGGTATCGACTTCCGCGTGCGCGTCGGGCTGAACACCGGCCCGGTCGTCGTCAGCCGGGTCGGAATCGACCTGACGATGGACTATCTCGCGGTGGGTGACACGGTCAATCTCGCAGCGCGGATGCAGTCGCTGGCCGAGCCCGGCACCGTCGTGCTGAGCGAGCACACATACCGAGTGGTCGAGGGCTACATCGTTGCGCGCGCACTCGGCGAGCGCGAGGTCAAGGGCAAGGCCGATCCCGTCTGCGTCTACGAGGCTTTGCGGCCGAGCCGATGGCGCTCCAGGGTCGACGTCCGCGCAGACGAAGGCCTGGCCACCTTCGTGGGGCGGCGGCGGGAGCTCGAGGCGATCCTCGACCGGTTCGAGGCCGCACGCGCCGGCCACGGCCAGGTCGTGCTCGTCGCCGGCGAGGCGGGTCTCGGCAAGTCACGGCTCCTCTACGAGCTGCACAGCCGGCTGTCGAGCGAGGAAGTGACGTGGATCGTCGGCCGGTGCGTCTCGTACGGCCGCGAGATCTCCTACCTCCCGATCGTCGACCTGCTTCGCGACGCGTTCGCCGTCGACGAGAGCGACGACGTCGCGACGGTCGGGCGCCGGATCGCGCGCGTGACGGGGAGCGCCGGCGTCGGCGGGGACGACGTCGCCGTCCTCGAGTACCTGCTCGGCGTCGAGCCGGAGGGCGGCCCGACTGCGGCGATGGATCCTCAGCTCCGCAAGGCGCGGATATTCGAGACGGTGCGCGCGTTTTTCCTCGCGTACTCGAGCGTGCGGCCGCTCGTGATCGCGATCGAGGACCTGCACTGGATCGACGCCATGTCGACCGAGCTGATCTCTTACCTCGTCACCGGCGTCGCCAACGAGCGGATGATGCTGGTCCTGACGCACCGCCCCGACTGGAAGCAGCCGTTCGGCGTGCGGCCGAACTTCACGCAGGTCGACCTGGCGAGCCTGTCCGAGGCGGAGAGCGCAGAGATCGCCGGTTCGGTGCTCGGCAGCGCCACCCTGCCGAAGGAGCTGGCGGACCTGCTCCACCGCAAGGCGGAGGGGAACCCGTTCTTCGTCGAGGAGGTGACGCGCTCGCTGCTCGAGGTGGGATCGCTGCGCCGCTCGAACGGCGGCTACGTGCTGGCGGGACCGGTCGATCAGATCGACGTGCCGAACACGATCCAAGACGTCATCATGGCGCGGCTCGACCGGCTGAACGAGGAGCCGAAGCGTGCGATCCAGACGGCGGCGGTGATCGGCCGCGAGTTCACGGCGCGCCTGCTCGACCGCATTGCCGATCTCGGCACGACGAGCTCCGCCACGCTGGACGAGTTGCGGTCGGTCGAGCTGATCTACGAGCGATCGCTCTATCCAGAGCTCGCGTACATGTTCAAACACGCGCTCACGCACGACGTCGCCTATCAGAGCCTCCTCAAGGGCAGGCGCCGCGCGCTGCACGGCACCGTCGGCACCGTGATCGAAGAGCTGTACGAGGACCGGCTCGCCGACCACTACGAGACGCTCGCCTTCCACTTCGAGGAGGGGCACGCGTGGGAGCGAGCGCTCGAGTACCTCCTTCGTTCGGGCGAGAAGGCGCTCGCGAGCTTCGCTCCCGGTCCTGCGGTCGACTTCCTCGACCGTGCCGCGGCGATCCTCGAGCGGCAGCCGGTGCCGGTGTCGCCCGAGCAGCTCGTCCGGCTGCACGGCAGCCGTGGGCATGCGCTCTGGCTCCTGAGCCGCTGGGAGGAGAGCGCCGAGAGCTACGAGCAGATGCGGATCGCAGCCGGCGCCGACGAGATCCAGCAGGGGCTCGCGCTCTTCCAGGGCGCGATCTCGCTCTTCTGGGCCCACCGTTTCGAGGACGCGATGGCCGCCGCAAAGCGCGCCTACGACATCGGCAAGGCGCTGGACAACGCAGCGATCATCGCGGGCGCCCTCGTCACGATCGAGGGCATCCACTCGGTGACCGGAGACCAGCGAGCGGCAGCGGCCGTCGTCCGCGAGGCGAACGAGATCGCCGCGCGCGCGGAGGTGCCGCTCCTCGAGGGGTACACCGCGGTCTGGTCGGGCTTCCAGTCCCACTGGCGCGGCGACGAGCAGGCGGCGAGTCGCGAGTGGCGGCGGGGGACGACGGTGGGGCGTGAGCACCAGTTGCCGGGCGTCCTCCTCTGGACTCTGTGGACGGAAGCGCTCGCGCTGACGGGGGAGGGGCGCTACGACGAGGCGATTCGCTCGCTCCAGGAGCACCTGGAGCTGACCGAACGGCTCGGCGACCGCGTCTTCCGATGCCGCTCGCTGAACACGCTCGGCTGGGTGTACGCCGACCTCTGCAACTGGGAGCTCGCGCTCGAGTACAACCGCCGCGGGACCGAGGAATCGAGGCTCGCCGGGGATCCCGAGATCATCCGGAACGCCGAGCTCAACCTCGGGGATTGCCACCTCGCGCTCGGCGAGCTGGACGAGGCGGCGCGCCGGCTGGAGCAGGTGGAGCGCGAGACGGCGCAGAGCGGCGCCTGGGGCGAGGACTGGATGAAGTGGCGCTATCGTCAGCACCTGCTCGCGAGCCTCGGGGAACTGAGGCTGGAGCAGGGGCGCGTCGACGAGGCCGAGGAGCTCGCACTCTCGTGCCTCGAGGCGGCGCAGGCGTCGGAGTCGAAGCGCAACGTCGTCAAGGGTCTGCGCCTGCAGGCGGACGTCTTGCTGGCACAGGGCGCGCCCGCGGAGGCCGAGGCGGCGGCAGCGCGGGCGCTGGAGGTCGCGCGCGAGGTCGGGAACCCGGCGCAGATCTGGAAGACGCTGCGCACGCTGGGCCTCGCGCGCGAGGACGGGGACGCGGCCTTGACGGAGGCGGTCGCGACGATCGAAGGCATGGCGGCCGGCCTTTCCGACCGCACGCTCGCGGACACGCTCCTCGCGTCGGCTCAGCTCGCGGATCTGCGCGGACGGCTCGTCGGCGTCTAGTGCCGCGGTTCGTCGCGGTCGGCGAGATCATGCTGGACGTGAGCGCGCCGGCCGGCGTGCCGGGCCACACGCTGCACGCCCCCCTGTGCGTGCGCGCCGGCGGATCCGCGGTGACCGCCGCCCGGTGGGCGGCCGCGGCCGGAGCCGACGCGGCCGTCGTCGGGCGCATCGGCGCCGACGCCGTCGGAGGCCTCGTTCGCGGCGGGATCGTGGCGGACGGCGTCGAGCCGCGGCTGGCGGTCGACCGGGATCTACCGACCGGGACGTTCGTGGAGTGCGGCAGCGGAGCCGCACGTGCGGTTGTCGTCGAGCGCGGCGCAAACCGCGCCTTGTCGCCGGACGATCTCGGTCAGCTCGAGGCCGACGCCCTGCTCGTCTCGGGGTTCGTGTTGCTGCACGCCGACGTCGCCGCCGCGGGAGAGCAGGCGCTGGCACGCACCACGGCGGCATGGCGGGCCGTGGATCTCGGAAGCGCGCACCTCGTCGGCCGCAGACCCGTGAGCAGCTCGGCGAATGCGTTGTTCGCCAACGAGGACGAGGCACGAGCCTTCACCGGTCGCGATCCCGAACGTGCGGTCGGCGCGCTCGCGGACCGGTTCCGCCTGGTGTGCGTGAAGCGAGGCCGCTTGGGCGCGATCCTGGCGGTCGACGGTCGTCAGGTACGTGTTCCGGGCAAACCGCTGACGGAGCCTCTCGCCGGGGCAGGAGATGCACTCGCGGGCACTCTCCTCTCCGCGCTCGCAGCGGGGAACGATCCCGAGGCCGCGCTCGAGCTGGCCTGCGGGGCGGCGATCCGCGCCGCCACCTCGCCGGCGCCGGCGCGTCTCAGCCCCTGAAATACCCGCAACACCGCCGTTTCCGTAGGCGTTGATAGCTGGTGACGGTGTGGTGTCCCCGGTGCGCTCTGGCCGGGTGGTCTGCCAGAATAGGCAGGATGGCTCAAGATCCGATCTAGATTAAGGAACATCTTCGATCGTGCCATTTGCGCCGAGATTCATGGGCCACGTTTGGGCCACTGAACACAACTCTGCGTCTAACTGGGCAACAGAATAAGTCAGTTGCAGGTAGTTTGAAAGCAGGAGCGACGGGACTCGGACGCGCGACCTCCGCGTGCCAGGCCGCAGATCTCTGAGAACGGGTTTTCCGCACAGCCAACGCGCGCCAGCACGACGTCGACCCCGCCCTTGGTGAAGTCTGATTTCGCGGCATGGAGCGGTTTACTCCTTTTACGACAGCCGCATAGGTCGTCCGCGTGCAAGCCCTGACGAAGAGATCTGGCCGGTGCCGTTGCGGCTGACTGTCAGGACGACGTTCCCGGTCTTCTGCCCCGTCTCGACGTACCGGGTCGCCTCGACCACGTCTTCCAGGGGGTAGCTGCGATCGATGACGGCCCGGTACTTGCCCGCCTCGATCAGCTCTTTGAGCAGGCGAACGTCCTGCTTCGTGTACTTGGGGATCGGGAGCATCACTCGCTTCTCTCCGATCCACCGGCTCAACAGGGCCAGGGGCGGTACGTGCCACATGAACCCGAGGTCGGTCTCAATGTAGATCCCGCCGGGCTTCAGTGAGGCTCTGCACCGCCGGAACGAGTGCTTGCCGACGGCGTCGAAGATGACGTCGTAGGTCTCGCCGTTCCTGGTGAAGTCCTCCTGCAGGTAGTCGATCACCTTGTCTGCCCCGAGCGAGCGCACGAGCTCGACGTTGTTCGTGTTGCACACCGCGGTGACGTGCGGGCCGGCTGACTTGGCGAGCTGAACCGCTGCGGTGCCGATCGATCCGGAGGCGCCGTAGACGAGGATGCTCCGGCCCTCGCGGAGGTCTGCCTTCTGCAGGCACGCCAGCGCGATGCACGCGCCGTCGCAGACCGCCGCGGCCTCGTCGAACGTCATGCCGGCCGGCTTGTGCGCCAGCCCGGCGCTCTCCCGGATGCAGACGAACTCCGCGTGCGCGCCGGCGCCCTTGACGCCGAAGACGTGGTCGCCGACTGCGAACTCGGTGACGCCGGTGCCGACCGCCGCGACCTCGCCGGCCAGCTCCATGCCGAGGATCCGCCGTTTCGGTCGCCGGAGCCCTGTGAAGAAGCGGGTGAAGAACGGTTCGGCCGCACGCATTCCGCAGTCGCTCCGGTTGACCGTCGTGGCGTGGATCCTGACCAACACTTCGTCGTCTTCGGGCACCGGCCGCTCGACGTCGTCGAGTCGCAGCACTTCCGGTGGTCCGTACCTGTCGTGGACGACAGCTTTCATCGGTTATTTCCTCTCGTCGTTTCGTTGGAGGCGGTGGATCGGGCCGCCGTTGTTCCACGCCCGCCCGGCCCGATAGAGCTCTGGGGGCCTGCCGCCGGCCGGCCCGGGTCGCGCTCGACGCCCGGTCGGGATCACCCATCCGTCATCTGCGACAACGCTCCGCCGGAAGTTCGCGGCGTCGAGCTGGACACCCCAGACGGCCTCGTACACGGCCCGCAGCTCGGCCAGGGTGAACGTCGCCCCGACGAACGCCGTTGCGATCCCCGTGACCTCGAGTTCGACGCGGACACGCTCGACCGCATCCCGCACGATCCGCAGATGATCGAACGCCAGGTCGATCTTGCCGTTGAGCAGGTCGGACACCGGGATCAGGGCGGCGTCCGCCGCGTCCGTGCCCGCAACGACCGCCCCGACGTCGCGCACCACCGCGAGATACGCAATCGTCACGACGTTCATGCGCGGGTCTCGCTCGGGATCGCCGTAGGCGCCGAACTGGGTCAGCAGGCTTGCGGCATCGACGCCGGTCTCTTCGGCCAGCTCCCGCTTTGCCGCCTCGTCCAGCGTCTCGGTTGGGCGCTTGAAACCACCCGGGATCGCCCACATCCCCTCGAACGGCGCCTCGCCACGGCACACGAGCAACACCTGCAGCACGCCTTCGGACATGGTCAGGATCACCACGTCCACCGTCACGGCGAACGCAGGGAATCGCGATGGGTCGTAACCGATCGGGAGGCCTCTGTTGGTTTTGGTCGTCACGACTCTTACTATGCCAGACGGTTAATGTCACGTCAACCAAAACTTGACGAGAGTCTTCGGGCCGGGTCTCGACGCCGCGATCCCGACGCTTTTGGTCGACCGCGACAGCGGGTTTGCGCTGTTCGGCAAGACCTATGACGAGGCATCCTGCGCCGACGCGACGCAGCAGCAGGCCGCGATCGCGATCGGCACCGCCGGCGCGCCCGTGACGTCGGTGACGTCGCAGTTCGACGGCTGAGCGTGGCCCGAACGTGGCCAAAACGTCCTAGAAGCAGTCGGCTAGAACAGGTAGTATGTGCGCCGGAAACCGCGTAGCTAGGCCACTTCCCGCCACTCGGCACCTACCCTCGCCACCCCTCGTCCAACTCCCCACACGTTGACTAGATCCGCTAGAACCAGCCTAGTTCCGTGCGTTCGTGGCCCGATCATGGCCCAAACCTCCGTCGTAGGTGTCGAGCAGGCCGCGCAGGTCTTGAGCCAGGCTGGGCGTGGCTGATGCGGCCCCCGCGGCTAACACCGATTATGCTCGGTACTGTGGGGAGGCTGCGGACACTCCTGATCGTGGTTTTCGTCGCTCTGCTCGCGGTCATCGCGCTCTTGATGGTTCTGATGGTGACCGTTGGGGCTAGCTAGCCTGCGCCAGTG
>JBDSOJ010000116.1:0-6128 GCA_039914895.1 Gaiellaceae bacterium | reverse complement strand
GTCGCGCAGGCGACCTCGTCGCGGAAGCGGACAACCCACCCCTCGAGCCGAGCTTCGACCCGGTTCGCGAGCACCTCCAGCTCGATTCCTTCGCGCCGGAGTACAGGCTCGATCAGCTCGTGGAAGCCGGCCGAGATCACGAGTGGCTCGAGCGCGCCGAGCTCGCGCAGGCCCGGCCGCACCTCGACGTTCTCCACCACACACGCGACCACCTTGTCCAGCGGCGCGGTGATCGCCGCGAACTCGAGCGCGATCTCCTCGTGCAGCGTCAGGTCGACGCCGACGCGCGGCTCCAGCTCGGCCAGCAGTGCCGGGTCGCCGAACTCGTGGATCACCTGCACGAGCGAGTCCTGGACAGTGATCGTCCCGTCCCAGTCGACGAAGAGCCTCAAGCGCTAGAGGTGCGAGGTCAGGCCGGCGTCCGAGGGAGCCTCGTCGCCCGTCTCGTACCACGAGAGCGCGTACTTGCCGTCGTCGAGGTCGCGCGCGAGCGTCGTCAGCCGGAGCGGGTTGAACGTGTCGCACATGACCGCGAGCTCTCCCGTCTCGTGCATGCCGATCGAGCGCTCCGCGAGGCCAGGCTGCGGCCCGTGCGGCAGGCCCGACGGGTGCAGCGTCACCGACCCCACGTCGACGCCCTTGCGCGAGCCGAAGTTGCCGGAGACGTAATAGATCATCTCCTCGCTCTGCAGATTCGAGTGGTGGTACGGGATCGGGATCGCGAGCGGGTCGAAGTCGAGCTTGCGCGGGCAGAACGAGCAGATCACGAAGTTCCGCCCGGCGAAGGTCTGGTGCGCGGGCGGGGGCTGGTGGATGCGCCCGGTCAGCGGCTCGAAGTCGTGGATCGAGAACGTCCACGGGAAGAGGTAGCCGTCCCAGCCGACGACGTCGAAGGGGTGGTAGTCGAGCACGTAGGTCTGGTAGCCGTCGCGGACGCGCACCTTGACCGGGAACTCGCCCTTCTCGCGGTGCGTGTTCAGCTCCGTCGGCGGGTGGATGTCGCGGTGGTAGTACGGCGCACCTTCGATGATCTGCCCGTACTGGTTCCGGTAGCGGCGCGGGATTTCGATCAGTCCCGGCGTCTCGAAGACGAGGTAGCGCGCCTCACCGTCCTCGGGCCTGAAGCGGTACGTGGTACCGCGCGGGATGACGACGTAATCGCCCTCCTTGTAGGGCAGCTCGCCGAAGATCGTCTCGAGCACACCCGTTCCCTCGTGGACGAAGATCACCTCGTCGCCTTCGCCGTTCCGGAAGAAATAGTCCATCTGCTCGTTCGGGCGGCAGAGCGAGATCTCAACGTCGGCGTTCCACATCAGCAGTTGCCGCCCGGTCACCTCGTCACCGCCGGCCTCGATCCCCCTCGTGTGCAGCATCCGGTGCTGGTGGGTGTCCGGCACCCATTCGTCGCGCACGATCGGCTCGAACTCGCCGATCGCCTGGACGCGGCAGGGCGACTGGAGGTGATACAGAATCGACTCGTTGCCGGTGAAGCCCTCGAGGCCCATCACCTCCTCGGTCAGGAGGGTGCCGTTGTCGCGGAACTGGATGTGACGCTTGCGCGGGACGTCGCCGAGGCGCTGGTAGAAGGGCATGCGGCTGAGGATACCTTGACGGTCGCCGACTCATTACCTAGTATCGCTAGGCATGAGAGCCGAGCTGCTAAAGGGTCACCTCGACCTGCTCCTCCTCTCCGTGCTGGCCGACGAGCCACTGCACGGATACGCGGCGATCGAGGCGCTGCGCCGGCGCGGCGGGTTCGAGCTGCCCGAAGGAACGGTCTACCCGGCGCTGCACCGGCTCGAGGCGGGCGGGATGCTCGTCAGCCGCTGGTCGTCGGAATCCGGCCGGCGGCGACGGCTCTACTCGCTGACGCGGAGCGGCCGACGCGAGCTGGCGCGGCGGCACGACGAATGGCGGACGTTCACCGGCGCCGTCGGAGCAGTCGTCTCATGATCGACGACTACCTCGCCGAGCTCTCGCGGCACCTGCTCGCCTGGCCGTGGCGTCGGCGCCGCATCCTGGCCGAGGTCGAGGCGCACCTGATCGACGCGGGCGGCGACGAGGACGCGATCGCGCGCTTCGGCCCGCCGGAGGAGGTCGCCAGGCGCTTCAACGAGGTCACTCCTGCTCGACCGCGCCTCTCCGCGCTCGCCGTCCTCGGCGGGATCGTCGTCGTCTACGGCTTCGTCCAGGGGCTCGAACGCCACATCCCGCCGGCGCCGTGGCCCGAGGAGGAGGCACCGGCGAGTCTCGAGAACCTCTTCACGCTCGCGACCGCCGGCATGTTCCTCGCCTTCGCGTTCGCCATCGCGGCGCTCCTGCGCGGCGGCCGCCGCGACGCGCTCGCCGGCTGCGCGATGCTCACGACGACCGTCCTGCTCCTCGGCGTTCACGCCTTCCGCCGCGGCGAGGTCGTCGCCGGCTCGCCTCCGTCGTGGCAGCTCCTGCTCGTCACCGCCGCCGCGCTCGCGCCGCCCCTGACGGGAGTGGCGCTCGTCGCGCGCCGGACGTAGCTGAGAGAATCACGCGACGAACGCGGCGAGCTCGCCGATCCCGTCGAACGAAACGACGAAGCCGCCGCTCGCGATCTCCTCGTGCAGCTCGAGCACAGGGCCCGCGAGCAGGTCGCCGGGTCGGAGCCGCGTGTTCGCAGCGGCGAGCGCGCGCGCGGCGTCCCAGTCGAAGCCGTCCTCGAGCTCGGTCTCCAGCGCCGGTCCGAGCAGGAGCGCGAAGTCGCTGTGCTTCGGCGCTGCAAGCTCGGGCGCGCGCCATTCGGCGAGTCCCGTCCAGCCGGCGATCGCCCCGTCGGCGCCGATCACCGCGGCGAGCCGCGTTGCCGCGTCGAGCCGGCCGCCGTCCGGCCGCGGGATCTCCGTTCCCGGCGAGCGAACCGCGGCCGGATTCGCGAACGCGAAGGAGCTCTCGTCGTCGAAGACCCGAATCGCGGGTGGCTCGAGCACGGGCGCCCGCAGCCGCACGTCGTCGAGCGCGAAGTCGGCGTGCTCGCGAGCGGTCGAACCGCTGGCGAAGAAGGACTGCAGCGTCTGCGCGGCGAGCTGGACGACCCGGTCGCCGTCGATCCGGCCGGGCCAGCCGCGCTCAAGGTCGGAATCGGCAGGACTGAACATGCAGAGCTTCACGGTTCCAGCGTAAAGAGGAAGGGCCTGCCTGCAGCGAGCCCTTCCTCGAGCCGTCTCGAACCGGAGGTGCTACTTCGCCGGCCGCGTCGGACCCTTGCCGAGCTGGACGTTCGTGATCGTGAAGTCGCCGGGCTGATCGACGATCACGAACGCGAGCGCGTCGCTCGCGACCCGATACGCCGGATTGGCCGCGACGAACGCAGCCCAATTCGGAGAGTCGGCCTGGCCCGCATAGCTGACGCTGCACGTCGAATCGTTGATCGCGTCGAGCGTCCCCGCCGTTGAGGAGCCGTCGTTGCAGCCGAGGACGTCGATCAATGCCTACACCTCGGTCGTCCCGTCTCCGTCCTCGTCGATCGGGACGCTGATCCGCGGCGACCCGCCCGCCGTGCCCGCGCCGGTGTAGCTGAACGCGAGCTTGTTGACCTCGCTCAGCAGCTTGCCGTCGAGGTTCGAGTTCGCGATGTAGACGCCCGCGTAGGCGTTGTTCGGATTGGCATCGCCGTCCCTCGTGTCGATCGTCGCGCCGCTCTCGGTCAGCACGCAGGTGCCGCCGAATCCGTCGTCCGTCCCCTGGAAGCACTGAAGCTTGTTGCCGTTCGTGGATGCCGCAAGGGCGATCGAAGCAAGCGCGAGCGCCGCCAACGCGACCGTCGCGGTCAAGCTCTACCTCATGTGTAACTCCCTGTGTGGTGCCGCAATCTGATGTACCGGGTGCCACCACGCGTATAGCCGCCCTGGGCCGAAACCACAAGGCCGTCACGGCTCGGTGTGGACGATGACGTCGGCGACGTCCGGCCGCGCGCGGCGCAGCCGCTCCTCGACCTCGCTGGCCCGCGCGTGCGCCTCGGCCAGCGTCGAGCCCGGGTCGAGCCCGAGCGTGAGGAAGGCGACGACGCCCT
The DNA here is from genome assembly GCA_039914895.1 of Gaiellaceae bacterium. Taxonomy (GTDB): domain Bacteria; phylum Actinomycetota; class Thermoleophilia; order Gaiellales; family Gaiellaceae; genus Gaiellasilicea. The sequence continues at coordinate 2,086 of JBDSOJ010000116.1, read as the reverse complement.
TCTCCGTCCGCAGCAGCCGAAGCTCGCGCGGCGGGCCGCCGGCCGCCCTCGCCACCGCGTCCTCGATCTCGGCCGCCTCGACCTCCTCGCCCGCGCCGACCTCCGCTAGCGGCTCGAGGTGCGTCTGCACGGAGCCGATCTCCGGGACGGCACGGCAGATCTCACGCTCGACCTGCTCCGCGATCTCGTGCGCCTGCTCGAGCGCAAGCTCGCCCGGGAGCTTCAGGTGCAGCGACAGCTCGGTATGGCCGTCGAGCGAGACGATGCTGAGGTTGTGGATCTCGCGCACGCGCGGCACCGACAGCGCCGCGGCGTGCGCGCGCTCGCGCAGCGCCGCCTCCCCCGTACCCGGCTCAACATGGATGACGACGTCGATTCCCGGCAGCGTTCGCTCGAGCGCCGACTCGACCTGATCGGCCGTCGCATGGCCCTGACCGACCGCCGCGCCCGGCGGCACCGAGATGACGGCGTCAGCGAACGTCCTCCCCGCCGCCTGTCGGAGGCGCAGCCGCTCGAGCTGGACCGGCGGCACGATCCCGGCGATCGCCGCGCGCGCCGCCTCCTCGGCGTCCGCAGGCGCGCGGTCCATCAGCACGTCGACGTTACGGCGGATCAGCCGCCCCGCGGCCATGAGTACGAGCACCGCGACGAAGAGCGCCGCGATCGAGTCGCCCTCGGGAAACCCGGCCGTCGCGGCGACGAGTCCGGCGAGGACGGCGAGCGTGCCGACGAAGTCGCTGCCGAAGTGCAGCGCGTTCGAGAACAGCGCCTCGCTGCGGTAGCGGCGGGCGGTCCGCAGCGAGACGACCGTGCGGCCGAGATCGATCGCGAGGACGACGGCGACGACGGCGAAGACCCACCAGGAGGGGTCGACGGCGCTCTCGGCGGCGCCCGAGATGCGCGTCACGGCGAACACGCCCACGCCCACGCTGACGAGCCCGAGCGCGGTCGCCTCGCCGAGCGCGGCGAGGTGCTCCGCCTTGCCGTGCCCGTACTGGTGGCCGCGGTCGGCCGGCCGGCCGGCGACCCCGATCGCGAAGAAGGTGAGCAGAGCTGCGACGAGGTCGGTGCCCGAGTGAAGCGCCTCGGAGACGAGACCGAGGCTCCCGCTCGCAAGACCGGCGCCGAGCTTCAGCGCCGCCAGGGCGGCCGCGGCGCAGATCGAGACGAGCGCCGTGCGGCGCTGCGGCGTCATCCGCGGAAGGCTAGTTGACGTCTAGTACCAGCGACCGCGGCGGAAGCCGCCGAACGCCAACCCGATCAGCGCGACGATGATCCCGATCACCGGCCGGCCGGTGAGGGCGAGGACGATGCCGATGACCACGAGGATTGCTCCGATTCCCATGCGCGGCACTATCGCACGCCGGATCGGACGGCAAGCGCGTCAAAGGTTTCCGCGTAAAGCCTGCTCGCGCTCGATCGACTCGAAGAGGGCCTTGAAGTTGCCCTCGCCGAAGGTCGTCGCGCCGTGCCGCTCGATCACCTCGAAGAAGAGCGTCGGCCGGTCCTGGACGATCTTCGTGAAGAGCTGGAGCAGGTAGCCCTCCTCGTCGCGGTCGGCGAGGATGCCCATGCTGCGCAGGTCGGCCCAATCCTCTTCGATCTCGCCGACGCGTTCCTCGACGATGTCGTAGTACGTGTCGGGGGTCGTGATGAAGAGCACGCCGTGCTCGCGAAGCGCCGCGACCGTCTTGACGATGTCGTTCGACTGCATCGCCAGGTGCTGGACGCCGGGGCCGCCGTGGAACTCGAGGTACTCCTCGATCTGGCTCTTCCGCTTCCCCTCGGCCGGCTCGTTGATCGGGAACTTGATCTTCCCTTCGCCGTCCGTCATCACCTTCGACATGAGCGCCGAGTACTCGGTCGAGATGTCCTCGTCGGAGAAGTGAGCGAGCTGCGTAAACCCGAGCACGCGCTCGTAGAACACGACCCACTCGTCCATGCGCCCGAGCTCGACGTTGCCGACGACGTGGTCGATCGAGATCAAGCCGACTCCGGAGGACGGGTTTCCGTTCGGCGAGATGGAGACGAAGCCGGGTTGGTACGGCCCTGCGTACCCCGACCGGTTCACGAACGTGTGGACGTT
>JBDSOJ010000018.1:0-28986 GCA_039914895.1 Gaiellaceae bacterium | reverse complement strand
CGAAGTACTCGGCGCCACGGTCGCTCGCACCGACGTCCGAGAGATCGGGAGCGCCGAGGTTGGCGGCGCCGGTGCCGAGGTACTGGTGGCACTGGCCGCAGCCGGCCTGCGCGAAGATCTCGGCGCCCGCAACAGCCTCGTCGTCGCCGGCGAAGCCCTGCTGGTCTGCCCACGCCGGCACCGCCTGGACGAGCTGGGAGCCGAGCGCCTCCTCGGCCGTCGCGCCCTTGTAGGTCAGCGTCCCCATCGCGAGGACGACGACGATCGCGGCGACGATCGCCACCGGCCGCCGCGACAGGCGCCGTTCGCGGCGAAGGTCGATGAACGGGAGCGCGATCAGGAGCGCGAGCAGGATGTTGGGCACGCCGACGGTGCCGAGCACGACCGTGTCCGGCCACTTGAAGATCCGGAGCAGGTAGAAGAGGAAGTAGAAGAACCAGTCCGGTCGCGGGATGAAGTCGGTCGTCCCGGGATCGGCCTCCTCGGTGTAGTGCGGGCCGAGCAGGCCGGGATCGTCGGAGCCCTCAGCCGTGAAGTACCAGATGCAGGTGAGGCCGATGATCACGCCCACGACGACGAGGCTCATCACCGTGTCGTGGAACATCGCGTGCGGGAAGAACGACTTCCCGTCGCGCTCGACGTCCTCCTTGTAGCGCTTGTGCTGCGCGCGCCGTTCCTCGATCCGTCTACTTGCCATTCGGATCCTTCCGGCCGCTCGGCCGGATCAGCCCGCGGCGTCCGCGCGTCGGCGCCTGCGGCTCACCGCGGTCGCGCCCGGCGGCCTCGTCCGACCAGGGCGGCGAGGACACGCCGAGCCGGATCACGAGGTAGAGGTGCAGGCCGATCAGCCCGAAGATCGCCCCGGGGATCGCAAGCATGTGCAGCGCGTAGAACTTGCTCAACGTGTCCGAGCCGATCTCGGCGCCACCGGAGAGGAACTGGGCGAGGAACGGACCGACGACCGGCGCCGTCCCGTTCAGGTTGATCCCGACCACGGTCGCCCAATACGCGGTCTGGTCCCACGGCAACAGGTAGCCGGTGAACCCCTCGAGCATCCCCAACGCGAGCAGGAGCACGCCGATGATCCAGTTCAGCTCGCGCGGGTACTTGTAGGCGCCGAACAGGAAGACCCGCGCCATGTGGAAGAACATCAGGATGATGAAGACGCTGGCGCCCCACTTGTGCATCCCGCGCACGAGCCAGCCGAGCGTCAAGTCATTGGTGATGAACTGGATTGACTGGTAGGCCGAGTCTGGATCCGGCTTGTAGTACATCGCGAGCACAACGCCCGTGATCGCCTGAACCAGAAACGCGGTCAGCGTCGCCGAGCCGAGCGTGTGGAACCAGCTCGTGTCCCGGGGCACCTTGCGGAAGAGGAAGTACTTGACCCCGCCGACGAGCCCTGACCGCTCCTCGAGCCAGTCGAGCGGATAGAGGGCGATCGCCTCGAGCTGCGCGCGACGGGCGGGCTTCGCGGCTATCTCGGCACCTCGATCGGATAGAGCCAGCCGGAGGGCCCGTCGACGTGGACGCCCGGCACCTGGCGGCCGTACTTCTTGATCCTGGCGCGGGCGCCGGCGCCGTTGACCTCGGCGACGCTGTAGAAGCGGCCCAGGAAGAGCGTGCCGTTGCGGATCGAGAACTCGGCGCGGTCGAGCGCGCGCACGGGCGGCCCGGCCGTCCGGTTCCCTTCCGTGTCGTACTGGCCGCCGTGGCAGGGGCAGCCGAAGCCCGTCGCGAGCACCGGGGTCAGCTCGACGCCCTGCTTCCCGACCGTCTTCTTCTCGTCTTCGGCGATCAGCCCGTTCGGCTGCACCGGACAGCCGAGGTGCGCGCAGCGCGAGTACAGCGTCGTGAAGGACGGGACGCCATTGTCGACGCCGTTGTTGCGGATGAACATCGTCCGCCGTGTCACCTCTCCGACCTCGGGATCTTCCATGTAGGTCGCGATCACGAATTCACCCTCGGGGAACGCGTCGACCGGACCCAGCTCGACGTCCTGCTCGTCCTGGCCGACGAACGAGGGCAGCACGGCGAAGCCGAGTACCGGCACGGTGATCAGGCCGCCGATCACCCCGCCGAGGCCGAGCGTGGCGACGGAGAGGAAGGTGCTGCGCGAGTAGCCCTTCACCTCGTCCTCGGCCGGCTCGATCAGGACTCGCTCCTCGCGGCGCTCGGGCTCGACGACGGGGGCGGGCGTGCGCACCGGCCGCGTGACGTCGCGGATCCAGAGGAAGCCGAAGCCGATCGCGATCACGGCGCCGACGATCGCGACGATCGTGCTGACGACGATGCCGGTGAGGACGCAGGCGATGCCGACGGCGAAACCGATCGGCCAGAGGCTCGGCGGCGGCAGGTGCGGCTGGTCTTGGTCGTTCACGTCTCTGGATTCAATCCCGGTCCGTGGCTCTCTGTCAACGACGTATCAGCTGCCGCAACCCGCGGCGAGCGCCATTCTCTACCACGTTCGCGTCCCCGTGCGCCGGGATCCCGTACTCGGCCCAGCGCCGATCGACGAGCTCGCGGATCTCCTCGCTCATCGAGATCTCCTCGGGCCACTCCCGCGCACCCTCCTCGGGCAGCTTCGCGGTGGCGTCGATCCCGAGCTTGCCGCCGACGAACTGACGGGAAGGCGCGTGGTCGAGGTGGTCGAGCGGCCCTTCCGCGATCACGACGTCCCGCTTCGGGTCGACGTTCGCGCCGACGTAGAAGAAGACCTCCGCGTAGTCGTGCACGTTCACGTGCGCGTCGACGACGACGACCGACTTCGAGAGGCTGAGCATCCCGAGCCCCCAGATCGCGTGCATCACCTTGTGCGCGTGGCCGGGGAACGCCTTCTTGATCGAGACGATGACGCAGTTGTGGAAGGCGCCGGCCACGGGGAGGTCGTAGTCGACGATCTCCGGCACGGTCAGTTTGATCGCGGGCAGGAAGATCCGCTCGGTCGCCTTCCCGAGCCAGGCGTCCTCCTGCACGGGCTTGCCGACGACGATCGAGGGATAGATCGCGTCGCGGCGCATCGTGATCGCCGAGAGCCGGAAGACGGGGAAGGGCTCCGGCGGCGTGTAGTAGCCAGTGTGGTCGCCGAACGGTCCCTCGAGCCCGAGCTCGCCCTTCTCGATCGTCCCCTCGAGGATGATCTCGGCGTTGGCGGGGACGTCGAGGTCGACCGTCTTGGCGCGGACGAGCTCGACAGGCTCACCCTTGAGGAAGCCGGCGAGCATGAACTCGTCGATGTGCTTCGGCAGCGGCGCGCTCGCCGAGTACGCGGTGATCGGGTCGAGGCCGAGCGCGACGGCGACCGGGATCTTCCCGTCGGTCGCGAGGTAGTCGGCGCGGCCGTCCTTGTGGATCTGCCAGTGCATGTAGGTCGAGCGCGCGTCGATCTTCTGCATCCGGTACATGCCGACGTTGCGGACGCCGGTGTGCGGATCCTTCGTGATCACGGCGGGCAGCGTGATGAATGGGGCCGGGTCGCCGGGCCAGCAGCGCTGGATCGGGAGCAGGTCGAGGTCGACGTCGTCGCCGGTGAGCACGAGCTCCTGGCTGGCGCCGCGCGAGACCGTCTTCGGCAGCGAGTCGGCGATCGACTTCAACTTCCGGAGGCCGCGCACCTTGTCGACGAGCCCCTGCGGCGGCTGCATCTCCAGCACGTCCTCGAGCTTCCCGGCGACGTCGTCGAGCCGGTCGACTCCGAACGCCAGGCACATCCGCCGCTCGGTGCCGAACTGGTTGATCAGGAGCCGGTGACGTGCGCCTTTCGGATTCTCGAAGAGCAGCGCCGGCCCGCCGCTCTTCACCGTGCGGTCGACGATCTCGGTGATCTCGAGGTCGGGATCCACCTCGGCGGCGATGCGAACGAGCTCGCCCTCATCCTCGAGCAGGCGGATCCACTCGCGCAGGTCAGCCGGGGGCGCCATTGCGGTCAGTCTACGGACGTGAGCCCTGCTGACACCGCCTCGTCGAGCGCCAGCTCCCGCCCGGCCGACCGGCCGCGCTCGAAGAGGGCATCCGCGCCGGCCAGCACTCGCTCGGCGCGCAGCTCCCGGACGAGCCAGATCGTGAACATGCGGACTGGCCCGCGCTCGAACTCACTCTCGACCGCCCCCCAGAGCCGGCCGGATCGCTCCGCGTCCCCGCCGGCGCCGGCGATCTCCGCGAGGAGCGCGAGGCCGACGACTGTCCCGCGCCGGTCGCGGATCCCGGCGGCGAGCTCGAGCGTGCGGCGCGCCCACGGCTCGGCCGCGGCCGCCTCGCCGAGATCGAGCGTGACCAGCGCGATGTCTGCGCTCACACCTGCGAGCCACCAGCGGAAGCCGATCTCCTCCGCAATCGCTGCTGCCTCGCGGAGCAACTGGAGCGCCCGCTGGGCATCGCCGTCGTCCAGCGCCACGTACGCGAGCATCGTCAGCGCCTGGGTCTCACCCTTGCGAAATCCGGTCCGACGATGGCCGGCGAGGCTCTGTTCCGCCAGCTCGCGCGCTCGCCCCCACTCGCCCCGCATCCGGGCGCTCGTCGCCAGCCGGTGCTTGAGGATCGCGATGCCCTGCTCGTGCCCGAGCGCCTCGAACGCCGCGAGACTCTCCCGGAACAGAACCTGCGCCTCCTCGAACGTGCCCCTGACGTTCGACATCCCGCCCTGCACGCGGAGCGCCCGGGCGAGGAGGAGCTGCGGCACCTCCACGCCGCTCCCGAGCGCGGCCGCAATCCAGCGCTTACCCTCGTCGGGATCGTTCGTGGCCCAGAAGTTCTCGAGCGCGACGACGAGCTCGAGCAGCCGCTCGATCTCGTTCGCCGCCAGCGTCCACGCGAGCGCGACCCGCATGTTCTGCTGGTCGGCAAGGACCAGCTCGTTGCGCTGCGGCCCGTGCGCGTCGGCGGCGAGATTGGCCGACAACGCGAGCTCGAGGTAATACTCGGCGTGGCGCCGCCGGTCTTGCTCGTCCAGCCGGCCGGTCGCGAACTCGCGGATCGTCTCGAGCATGAAGAAGCGCCCGCCGTCCCCGGCTCGGACGAGGTTCTTGGCGAGCAGCGACTCGAGCGTGTCGAGGTCGGCGTGGCAGACCGCTTCCGCCGCTTCGAGCGTCCAGCCGCCCGCGAAGACCGAGAGCCGCGCGAACAGGTCTTGCTCCTCGGAGACAAGGAGGTCGTAGCTCCACTCGATCGTCGCGGTCAGTGTGCGCTGGCGGTCGGGCGCATCCCTGGCACCGACGCCGAGCACGTCGAGCCGCTGAGTGAGGCGGGTGAGCAGCGCGTCCGGGGCGAGCAGCTTGATCCGCGCGGCGGCGAGCTCGACCGCGAGCGGCAGGCAGTCGAGCCGGACGCAGATCTCCGCGACGTGCTCATCGGGCTCGAATCCGGGCTGGACGAGGCGGGCACGCGAGCTGAAGAGCTCGATCGCCTCCTGCTCGCGGAGCGGCTCGAGCGAGTACTCCTGCTCGCCGCTGAGCCGGAGAGGCTCCCGGCTCGTGACGAGGAGTCGGACGCCGGGAGCCTCGTTCAGGACCTCGACGAGCCGCGGTGCCGCCTCGACGACCTGTTCGAAGTTGTCGAGCACGAGGAGCGTCTGTTGCGCGCGCAGATGCGCACTCAGGTCGTCGGCTCCCACTGCCGCGGCGATGGCCGGGACGACGCGATCGACGTCGCGCACTGCAGCAAGCGAGATCCAGAGCACGCCGTCGGGGAACTCGTCCACGAGGTCCGCCGCGACCTGCAGCGCGACACGCGTCTTGCCGCTGCCGCCGGTCCCGGTGACCGTGACCAGCCAGTGCGCGCGAACCAGCCCGCGCAGCTCCTCGAGCTCGCGCCTGCGACCGACGAGCGGCGTCGGCTGCACGGGCAGATTCGACTGCTGGAGGGTCTTCAGTGGCGGAAACAGCTCGCGTCCGAGCTGGTACAGGCGCTGCGGCGCAGTCAGATCTTTCAGCCGGTGCTCGCCCAGATCGAGCAGCTCCTCGACGCCGTCGAGCAGCCGGTACGTGGCGTCGGAGACGAGCACCTGGCCGCCGTGACCGGCGCTCATCACCCGGGCGGCGCGGTGGACGTCGACGCCCACGTAGCCCTCCTCCGTGACGAGCGGCTCGCCGGTGTGGACGCCCATCCGCACGCGCACCGGTCCGCCGGCAAGGGCGCGCTGGGCGGCGACCGCGGCGGCGACCGCGCCGGTGGCACGAGGGAAGGCGACGAAGAACGCATCGCCCTGGGTGTCGACCTCGACGCCGTCATGTGCCACGAACGCCTCGCGCAGCAGCCGGCGGTGCTCGCCGAGGACGCCCGCGTACCCGTCTCCCAGCTCGTGCAGGAGCCGCGTCGACCCCTCAATGTCCGTGAAGAGGAACGTGACGGTGCCTGATGGGAGCTCTCGCATCGACCTCCGTCTCGCCCCTCCCGTGGATCTCGTCTAGTGACTTCGGCGGCGGTGCCGCGCCATGCGCGAGAGCTCACCGAGCGCGATCACCGCGATGAAGACGAGGCCGACCAGGAGCATCCCGATGATCACGCGGCGGCCCTCGTCGGCGGCGTTGGCGAGCAGCCAGGCGGTCATGGCGCGAGCTTAACCGACCCGTTGCGCGTGTGCAGCACGTGCTCGTTCGACCGCGTCGGCGGCAGGAGCGCCGCCGAGCCGGCGGATGCAGTCGAGCCATGCGGCGCTGTCGTCGCTTGCGCTCACTGCGCGCAGGGCCGCGCACGTCGAGATCAGCTCCGCGAGCGCGGCTACGGCGTCGATCTCGCCGGTGCCGGCGATGTGGACCAGCCCGTGCGCGTAGAGGTAGTCCCCTAGCAGCAACGCGACGTCGTCGTCGGGGGGCGCGAACAGACGCGAGCTGCCGAAATGGAGCAGGTAGCCCTCGTAGATCGTTTCGACGCCGAGCGCGAATCGCTCCGGCACCAGCGCTCCGAAGACGGCCCCGCGTTCAGGGTCGCTTCGCAGCGCCTCCCCCCAGAGTGGGCTCTCGGCGGCGGCCCCAGCAGCGATCGCGTCGAACAGGTCAGTCGTGGGCGAAGTCGCCAACGGCCTCGACAGTGCGGTCGATGTCGTCGTCCGAGTGCGCCAGCGAGAGGAACAAGCACTCGAACTGCGAGGGGGCGATGTAGACACCGCGCTCGAGCAGGTGGCGGAAGAGGGCGCCGTAGCGGTCGGTGTCGCTCACCTTCGCCTCCTCGAAGCTCCAAATCGGCCGTTCCGCCATAAACAGCGTCGCCATCGCGCCGACACGCTGCACGCGGCCGAACGGAGCGAGCCCGGCCTCGAGCCTCGCGCCCTTCGCCTCCAGCTCCGCGTAGACAGCCGGATCACGAAGCCGGCGCAGCACGGAGATGCCGGCGGCGGTGGCAAGCGGGTTCCCGGAGAGCGTCCCCGCCTGATAGACGTCGCCGGCCGGCGCCAGCCGCTCCATCACGTCGGCGCGGCCGCCGAACGCCGCGGCGGGCAGCCCGCCGCCGACGATCTTGCCGAGGATCGTCAGGTCGGGCAGGACGCCGAAGCGCTCCTGGGCCCCGCCGCGCGCGACGCGGAAGCCCGTGATCACCTCGTCGAAGACGAGCAGCGCGCCCGAGGCGTCGCAGAGTGCGCGCAGCGCCTCGAGGAAACCGGGCGCGGGCGGGACGACGCCCATGTTCCCGGCGACAGGCTCGACGACGATCGCTGCGAGCCCCTCGCCGTAGCGCTCGACCGCCGCCGCGGTCGCGTCGAGGTCGTTGAAGGTCGTGACGACCGTGTCGGCGGTCGTCGCGGTCGGGACGCCTGGGCTCGACGGGATCCCGAGCGTCGCGAGGCCGGAGCCCGCGCTCGCGAGCAAACCGTCCGAGTGGCCGTGATAGCAGCCGGCGAACTTGATGATCCGGTCGCGCCGGGTGAAGCCGCGGGCGAGCCGGATCGCGCTCATCGCCGCCTCGGTGCCCGAGGAGACGAGGCGCACCATCTCCACCGACGGCACCGCGTCGACGATCTCCGCCGCCAGGTCGACCTCGCTCTCGGTCGGCGCGCCGAAGGTCGTACCCCGCTGCGCCGCGTCCACGATCACGGCCAGCGTCTCCTCGTCGGCGTGCCCGAAGAGCAGCGGTCCCCAGCTCAGCACCCAGTCGACGTAACTGTTGCCGTCGACATCCACGATCGTCGAGCCACTCCCGCTGCGTATGAAGACCGGCTCGTCGAGGCCGACGCTGCGCATCGCACGGACGGGCGAGTTGACGCCTCCCGGGATCAGCTTCTCGGCGCGCCGCGCCAGGTCGGAGCGCTGCCTCAAAGCCACGCTGCTACCCCAACCACTGGGCGAGATCCTTCGTCCAGTAGGAGAAGACGAGATCGGCGCCGGCACGCTTGATCGCGGTCAGCGACTCGAGCGCGGCCTGCCGCTCGTCGAGATGGCCGGCCGCGGCGGCAGCCTTCACCATCGCGTACTCGCCTGAGACGTTGTAGGCGGCGATCGGGCAGTCGAAGCGCTCGCGCACGGCGCGGATCACGTCGAGATACGGCAGCGCCGGTTTCACCAGCAGCACGTCCGCGCCCTCGGCGAGGTCGAGCTCGCACTCGCGCAGCGCCTCCCGCCCGTTCGCGGGATCCAGCTGATAGCCGCGCCGGTCGCCGAACGACGGCGTCGACTCGGCCACCTCGCGGAATGGTTCGTAGAAGGCGGAGGCGTACTTGGCGGCGTAGGCGACGATCGGCGTCTCCGGCAGCGCCTCGCGGATCGCGCCGATGCGCCCGTCCATCATGTCGCTCGGCGCCACGGCGTCGGCGCCGGCGTCGACGTGGCTGACCGCCGTCCGCGCCAGCAGCGCGATCGTCTCGTCGTTCGCGACCTCGCCGTCGCGGATGACGCCGCAATGGCCGTGCACGGTGTACGCGCAGAGGCAGACGTCGGTGATCAGCACGAGCTCCGGGTGCTCGCCGCGCACCGCCCGCAGCGACCGCTGCACGATCCCGTCCTCGTCCCAGGCGCCCGAGCCCTCGTCGTCCTTCTCATCGGGGACGCCGAAGAGCAGCAGCGCCTTGACGCCGAGCCCGGCCAGCTCGCCCGCCTCGGTGACGAGATCCTCGACCGAGTAGCGGCTCATCCCGGGCAGCTCCTCGTTACGGACCGTCGAGGCCCCGGCGAAGAGCGGCATCACGAAGTCGTCGAGATCGAGTCGGGTCTCGCGCACGAGGCCCCGCAGGGCGTCGCTCCGGCGCAGCCGGCGCAGGCGTGTCGCAGGGAATGCGCTCACGCCGACACTGTACGCAGGCAGCGGCGCCGGATGATTCGATCAGCGGGTCGCCGCCACCTTCCTGTCGAGTCCGCTACGCCCCGGTGATCCGCACCTGAAGCGATGCGAAGGGGGAGTTACGGAGCTTCCGCTTGAGCTCTGCCACAGCCATTCTCGTTCCCCTTTCGGCCGCAGGAACAGTCCTGCCAAGCATCGTCGGCGCGCACGCACCGTATGACATCACCCTACGGGGGCATTCACCGTTCGGTCCGTCCCGACACGTCCGTAAGCTTCGGGTCGATGCGTGACTCCGGCCGACGCAAGGTTTCGGCAGGGTCGGCTATGGTGCCGCCCATGGCTTCGGCCCGAAACCGGCATGCGGTGCCGCCGCGTACTTCCGGATCGAGACACGGCAGGGAGGTCGCGCGGCTGCGTGCGCGCCGCCGCCGGCCCGAGCGGCACGCCGCCCGCTTCCTCCTGACCGCTCTCCTTTCGGCGGTCCTGCTCCTGACCCTGCTGCTGACGGCCTTTGGGACCTGGAGCGCCGAGCCGGTGGCGACGAAGCCGCTGGCGACACCGGCCGTCCTTCCGGGCGGCCAGCCGCTGCGCCAGATCGTCGCGACCGCGGGCGCGCTGCACCTGCAGCTGCCCGTCTCCCAGAGCGCGGTGACCGCGATCGGCTACCACCACGCCGGCGACGGCTCGTTGATGCTCGACCCGATCGGCAGGCAGGGAAACGCCGGCCTCTTCGCGCGGCTCTGGCACAAGCTCGCCGGCACGAGCGAGACCAGCCTCGTCTGGTACCAGCTGCGCGGCGACCGCGGCCCGGGCACGTCGATGCTCTCGGTCGGCGCGGCGCCCGGCACCGACGTCTACTCCCCCGTCGACGGCACGGTGGTGGGAATCTCGGATTACGTGCTCTCGAACCGGACCTACGGCGCGCGGATCGACATCCGGCCCCTCCACGCGCCGTCGGTGGTCGTCTCGCTGACGCGCCTGCGCGCCGACCCGGCGCTGACCGTCGGCTCGAGCGTCGAGAAGGCCCGCTCGAAGGTGGGCGTGATCGTCGACCTGACCTCGGTCGAGCGCCAGACGCTCGCCCGGTACACCCAGGACGCGGGCAGCAACGTCTCGCTGGCGGTGCGCCCGGCCGCGCTGCTGTCGGTTCGCTGAAAGTCCTCTTCGTCGGAGACGTCGTCGGCGCGCCCGGAAGGCGGGCGGTCGAGGATCGCCTGCCGCAGCTGAAGGAGGAGCTCGGCGTCTCGTTCTGCATCGTCAACGGCGAGAACGCCGCCGACGGGGTCGGGATCACCCCCAAGCTCGCCGCGCGCATCCTCGCCGCCGGAGCCGACGTGATCACGCTCGGCAACCACACCTGGCGGCGCGCTGAGATCGGGCCCTACCTGGAGACCTCCGAGCACGTGATCCGGCCGGCGAACTTCTCGACCCTGACGCCGGGCCGAGGGCTCACGGTCCGGCCCGCCGCCGACGGGACGCCGGTCGCCGTCATCAACCTGCTCGGCTCACTCTTCCTCTCGCCGGCAGTCTCGATGTTCGACCTCGTCGACGTGCTCGTCGAGCAGGCACGGGAGCGGGCGCAGGTGATCGTGGTCGACGTGCACGCGGAGGCGACGAGCGAGAAGGTCGCGCTCGCGCACTGGCTCGATGGCAAGGTGACCGCCGTGCTCGGAACGCACACGCACGTGCAGACGTCCGACGCACGCGTGCAGCGCGGCGGCACCGCTGCGCTCACCGACGTCGGCATGACCGGCCCGCACGACTCCGTGATCGGGGTCAAGGCCAACCTCGCGATCCACCGTATGCGCACCGGCATGCCGGTCCGCTTCGAGACCGCCGAGGGAGGCGTCCGGATCGAGGGCGCTCTGATCGAGTGCGACGTGTCCGGCCGCGCTACGGCGATCGAGACGATTCGCGTTCCGTACCCCTGATCAGGACGACGAGCACGGCCACGAGAACGAGGTCGCGGGCGAGGACGAGACCGGACGGGAGCGGGTCGAGCTCGCGGGCGAGCTCCCAGTAGCGCGACGGGAACCAGAGTTGCGTCAGCGCGAGCGCGGCCGCCAGCAGCAGAGACGCACGCAATCCGCGCAGCCCGGCGACGAGCGGGACGATGGGCGCGAGCCAGATCAGGAACTGGGGCGAGAGCACCTTTCCGAGCGCGACGAACGCGACGAGCGCGGCGGCGCTCCAGCGGAGGAGCTCCTCCTTCGACGCCGGTCGCTGCAGCCAGATCCAGACGAGCACGCCGATCTGGACGAGGCTGAGCAAGACCGCGGCGACCGCCGTTCCGGTCGCGTGCAGGTTCTGCGAGCCGTGCCCGGAGCGCATCTCTACGTCGAGCCCCACGAGGTGATGGGCGGCGAGGTAGAGCGCCGAGCCGAGGCTCTCGAGCTGGAGCGGCCGCGAGAGCTGATGCCCGATGCTCCGCGCGATCCCGTCCGGCGCGAGGACGAGGAACGGCAGGAAGACGAGCGCCACCACGCCGGCGCAGATCGCGAGGCAGGTGAGCGCCTCGCGCCGGCCGCGGCAGCGCCAGACGTAACCGAGCGCGACGGGAACGAGCACCGCGGGATAGAGCTTCACCGCCACCGCCGCGCCGAGCAGGCCGAAGCCGAGCCGGTCGCGGTCGTGCACCAGCGCGGCCAGCGCGGCCAGGACGAGCGCAGCCGGATAGAGGTCGAAGCGGGTCAGCACGACCGAGCCGAGCAGGAGTGGGAACGCGGCCGCCAGCGCCAGCGCTGCGACCGTCCGCTCCCGAGCTGCGCCAAGCCCGCGCAGCGTCACCGCCACGAGCAGGACTGTCGCCACGCCGAACATCGCCATGAGCGACTCGAAGACGTCGCGGAAGCCCTCCTCGTCCTCGCTCAGCAGCGCCGGCACGACGAATGCGGGAAGGGCGCCTGGCGGGTACTCCGGCCTGAAGTCGCGATAGGGCACGGCGCCGTCCTCGATCGCGGTCCCGTACGACGCGTAGACAGGGATGTCGACGATCTCGCCGTCGTCGTACCAGCCCGTGTGCAGCACCGCCCACGAGAGCAGGAAGAGGGCGGCCGCGCCGGCGGCCGCGAGCTCAGTGAATCGGCGCTGCGCGATCACGTCGGTAGAGCAGCGCGAAGGCCACGAAGGGAAAGAACCAGGGGATATAGAGATAGAACCAGTGCGTCAGCACGAGCTCGAAGCCGATCAGGATCGCAGCGGTGAGGGCGGCGAGCTGCAGGATCGACTTGCGTCGCGGCACGAAGGCGACGAGCACGGCGCCTGCGGCGACGAGCACCTGCAGCACCTGCTGCACGACCTTCAGGTCGGGGACTCCGGCGGCGTGGTACTGCCCCCAGCCCCAGATCGAGAACGGCGACTCGCGGTCGAGCTGGAAGCCGAACGTGCGCTCGGCGAAGACGCGCGCCGCGTGCAGCGGGTCGGGCTCGAGCAGGAGGACGAGGAAGGCGGCCGCGGTCGCTCCCGCGAAGCCGACAGCGAAGCGCCGGATCGGGATCCGAAGTCCGTTCGGATACGAGAGCCAGAGCGGCGCCAGCAGCAGCGCGGCGAACTTCGTCCAGCCCGCGAGCGCAACCGCGGCGCCCCGCGCCCAGGGCGCGGACGCGAGCCAGAAGCCCCAGATCAGGAACGCGGGCATGATCGCGTCGTTCGTGTTCGAGTTTGACGCGTAGAGCGTGAAGGGGTACGCGGCCCAGGCGAACGCGAGCGTGGCCGCCAGGCGCGGCCCGCCGAAGCGCCGCCCCACGAGCGCCAGCCCGAGGATGCAGAGCGCGTCGAAGAGGAGCGAGGTCGCGTGCGCCGCCCAGAGCTCGTCCCACTTCCCCGTCCAGCCGAAGACGGCGTAGCCCGGCAGGTACGCGAGGTAGGAGACAGGCCCGTAGGTGTCGCCGCGCGCGTTGGAAGCCTCGCAGCGGCCGTTCGTCTGGATCCGTTCCCGGATCTCCCCCTCGGCATCGGCGGTGCCGCACGGCTTCAGATTCTCCTGCACCGGCATGTGGCCGTAGGGCATCTGCCCGTTCGCGATCCGGTCGGCGCCGACGACGCCGGCAAAGCCGACGTCGATTACGCTCCTCTGCGCCTCGACGTTCAATCCGATGCGGAAGCCGGCGGTGAAGACGCAGGCGGCAGCGAGCAGCCACACGGGCCAGACCGGCGCGGATGCGCGCGGCGGCCGGTCGCGCCTCGCGATCCAGACGCAGCGCCCGAGCAGGTACACGAGCGGCGGATAGGCGAACGGTGCGCTCCAGAAGATCTCCCCCTCGTTGAACAGGCGCAGCGAAACCGAGAACGAGAGCAGCGCGAGCAGGTCGAGGTTGCGCAGCGAGAGCGGTCGCCGCAGGTCGGCGAGCCCGGCGAGGAAGAGCGCGCAGAAGGCGAGCCAGAGCCAGATGCCGTTGATCGTCTTGCCGCCGAACGAGCCCGCGCCGCCGCGTGCCATCGTCCACGCGACCTGCGGTCCAGTCCAGGCCTCGCGCACCTCGCCGGTGCGGTCGTCCACCTTGCCGAGCACGATCTGGCCCGCCTCGCCCGACCACGCCTTGACGACCCACTCGTCGGTCGCGGCGCGGTACTCGGCGTCGGTCTGCGGCTTCGGCGGGTAGCGATCGAGCCAGTCGGCGACCTTGTCGTCCCGAAGCAGGATCCGCGTCACCGCCGTCTCGGTCAGCCGTGCCGCTCCCTCGGCGGGTACGAACGGCGTCTGGACGAGCCGCCCGTCCTCGTCGAAGGCCGGCTCGGCCGCCGCGGCCGCCGCTGTCCCGCCGGGGGCGAGCAGCGCGAGCGCCGCGGCTAGCGCCGGGAGCCGCGTCCGAATGACCAGAGCTTGTTCCCCACGAAGTTCCACGGGGTCACGAGCACGATCGCGATCGCCTGGGCGAGTACTTTGCCGACGTCGAACGAGTCGACAAGCAGGTGCAGGATCAGGAGGTTCGCCGCCAGCGCGATCGTCGAGACGACGAAGAAGCGCAGCCCCTGGTAGGCGACGTGGCCGCGCTGACCGCGGAACGTCCAGAGTCGATTCCACGTGTAGTTGCTCGTGACGGCAACGAAGAACGAGCCCGTCGCGGCGAGCAGGTAGTGGACGTCGCCGACCTTCAGCAGCAGCGTGTAGACGGCGAGGTTGACCGCATAGCCACTCGCGCCGACGAGGCAGAAGCGGATCAGCTGCAGCCAGTTCTTGCGACGGCCGAGCGCGCCGCGCGTGCGAGCGAGCGCAGCCGAGGCGCCGGGAGCGGTGGAGCGCTGCATCGCCGGGCGAGCCT
This sequence comes from Gaiellaceae bacterium, assembly GCA_039914895.1. GTDB lineage: Bacteria > Actinomycetota > Thermoleophilia > Gaiellales > Gaiellaceae > Gaiellasilicea. The sequence continues at coordinate 14,521 of JBDSOJ010000018.1, read as the reverse complement.
AGCGAACGAGCAACGCTAGCCGGCGGCCGAGAGCGGAAGCACGAGCGCGCCGTCAGCTCCGATCAGCGCGTCCGCGAGCTCCGGCACGCTCGCCAACGAGCGGCCTCGGGAGCGGTAGAACGCCAACTCGCGCTCGTCGAGCAAGGTCAGCGTGCTGTCGATCTCGATTCCCCTGACACCTCGACGTGCCGTGGAGAAGGGCAGGAAGCGGTTCGCGCCGTCGCCACAGAGGACGTCGAGCCCGAGGATCCTCGCCTCCCCCGCATCGAGCAGCACGCCCTCCACCTCACCGAGCCTGATCCCGCGAACGAGCACCGGCGCCCGCAGCAACGTCGATGCCGTGTGACCCCCCACACCCGGCGGTCTACCCGCGGCGCCGCTCGTCGAACCGTCACTCGTCGAATCCGGCGGAGCCGAGCAGCGGCACGAAGCGACACGGCACGGTCCGGCGCCGCCCGGGCTGTTCCTCGCCGCACTCGACGATCTCGAGCCACTGGTCGCGACGGGTCCCGACCGGGACGACGATGCGGCCGAACGGAGCCAGCTGGCTGTAGAGCGCCTCCGGCACCGCCGGTGCTGCGGCCGCGACGACGATCCCGCGGAACGGCGCGCGGTCGGGGGCGCCGAGCGTGCCGTCGCCGAGCCTGACCTCCACCCGGCCGTAGCCGGCGTGCTCCAGCCGCTCCCGCGCGGCCTTCGCCAACTGCGGCAGCCGCTCGATCGTCACCACCTCGTCGGCCAGCTCCGCGAGCACCGCGGCCTGGTAGCCGGAGCCTGTGCCGACGTCGAGCACGCGGCCGCCGTCGAGCGCCAGCTCCTCGAGCATGGTCGCGACCATGAACGGTTGCGAGATCGTCTGGCCGTGCCCGATCGGCAGCGCGCGGTCGGCGTAGGCGTGACCGCGAAGCTCGTCCGGGACGAACAGCTCGCGGGGCACGGCCGCGATCGCCGCCAGCACCCTCCGATCGCGAATCCCCCGCCGGGCGAGAAGCCTCGCCAGCTCCGGCCCCTCGCTCATACCTTCGTCGGCGTGCGCGCGTACGCCGGCGCTGCGACGCCGAAGTGGTCGAGCACGGCCGGCATCACCTCGACGATCGAGGCCGGCAGCACGTCGAGCCCGACGGCGAGCATCGGCACCTCGGAGTCCCCCGTTCGGAGCGACCCGTGCGAACCACCGCCGGAGTGATGGCGACCCGCGAGGTCGGCGAACTCCCAGCCGGCTGCCGCGGACACGATCAGCTCACCGGCATTCGGGTTCGCGAGCGCAGCCCATGCGCGCTCGAGCCCGTCCGGATGGTCGAGGATCGATGCGTCGCCGCTCGTTCCACCCGGCGTGAACCGCAGCTCGGCTCCATCGCGCCGCGCCACCGCCTCCTCGCCCTCGCGCCAGAGCACGACGTCGACTCCCGGGTTGCCGTCCAGCCTCCGCGCGAGCGTGCCCGGGTCGTCGTCGCTGTAGACCATGCCGGCGCGGTTCGAGGCCGTCACGAGCTCGGCAGGAAAGACGTCCTGGAGCCGCGCCACCTCGCTGACCGTCGTCTGGCCGTGGTCGGCGCAGAGGATGACCGCGTAGCGTTCGAGGAACTCGTCGGCCCCGCCTGCGGCCTCGATCAGCGCCCCGACAGCCGCGTCACAGCGCGCGAGCGCGGCGTGCGCCGCGTCGGGACCCTGCGCGTGCGAGGCGTAGTCGTAGTCGGAGAGGTAGAAGACGAGGAAGTCGAATCCGTCGCGGGTGACGAGCCAGCGCCCGACCGCGGTCGCGTAGGTGTCGATCGTCCCGCGCGGCCGGTTGCGCACGGAGAGCGGGGCGCCGGTCACGTCCGACTCGAAGAGGTTGTAGAAGAAGAAGCGGCGCGGCCCGTGCGCGGGGCGGGTCAGGAACGGGACGGTGGGGCGGTGCGGGTGTCGGCCGCGGTAGCAGGTGATGTTGATCGCGGCGGCGGTCAGCCCGGCATCCTCGAGCGCCTCGTACACCGTCACCGCGCCGCGCCCGAGGTGGCTCGCGTTCAGTCCGTAGATCGTGTCGACGAGCGACTGCTTCGCGCCCGCCGCGCGGACCGCGCCGAACGACGAGCCGTACTCGACCAGGCGCCGTTCGCCGCGGTGGTACCAAACGAGATGAGGGATCTCGTGGACGTCGGGGTGCGCGCCCGTCGCGAGCGCCGCGAGGCACACCGGCGTCAGAGACGGAAAGGTCGAGATCGCCCGGCGGTAGCGCCCGTGCTCGGCGAGCAGCCCGAGTGACGGCGCGACGCCGCGCTCGAGCGTGTCCTCCAGCATCGACGGCGTCAGGCCGTCGATCACGACGAGGATCAGCTTCTTAGTCGCGGGCAAGGCTGCGCAGGCCGGCGTACCGCTCGGCTTGGGTGCGGCGCAGGCGCGCGGCGAGAACGGGCAGCGCCAGCGCTTCGAGATAGCCCGCTCCCGGCACGAACGCGAGCCCGGCGAGACCGGCCGCGACCGCGGCGACGATCAGCGCGAGCCCGCTGCGCGTACCGCCGCGCCGGAGCGCGCCTGCGACGACGATCACTGCGGCGGCGGCACCGACCAGACCTCCGATCGCACCGCCGGCAAGCTCGCTCCAGTCTTCGATCACGAGCCCGGCGAGCGCTCCGGCGGCGCCCGCGAGCACGACGGCGGCGATCCGGCCGAGCGGCGTCGACGAAAGCAGTCCCGCGAACAGCGCGCCGAGCGCGCTCCCGATCCCGAGCGCGAGCCCGACCGTGTACCAGTCTCCCATCGCCGGTTCAGTGTAGAGACGGGCCGCGTTTGGACGGAGCGTTTTCTGGAGATACAACACGCGACCCGCACGACCGCTCTCAGGAGGAGCCATGACCGACGATCGCCCGCTGCTCGTGTTTTTCTGGTCCGAGCGCTCGGGGCCGGCCCGGCGGATGGAGAGCCTGCTCGCCCATCTCGAGCGCAAGGAGCGCGATCGGCTGCGCGTTCGCCGTGTCGATGTCGACGCGAGCCCCGAGCTTGCCGAGCGCTTCCAGGTCGACGTCGTGCCGACGCTCGTCCTCGTCAAGGACAAGCGAGCCGTCTCGCGGCTGGCCGGCCGCACGAGCGCGCCCATGATCGAGGCGATGCTCGAGCCGCACCTGCCCGCGCTCGCGGCTGCCTGACGAACGACGGGGCGGCGCCGGCCGCCGCCCCGGCTCGACTCTCCCCTACTTGATGTCGCCCCGGATCTCGCCGCCCGGGAACTGGATCGTGTGGACGTTGACATAGGCGCCGCCGGTGTTCATCTTCTCGATCACGTCGTCGAGGTCGGCGATGCCGCCCGGACAGATCGCCGTGCTGGGTCTCGCGATCACGTTCGAGTTGGTGATCGTGCCCTGATTGAGAACTCCGCTCGGCGAGATACCGGCTGCGTTGACCCCGTAGAGGAAGACCACGACCGGGCCGTTCTCACCCGGATGCCCGCAGTGGATGTGCGACTGCGTGACGCCGGCGATGTTCGACGCGATCAGCTTGAAGTCGAGGGCGTCGCCGTCCTTCGAGAGGTGGAAGATCGCCTGCGACTGGCCCTGGGAGTCCCGGACCGGAACCTCCATCGACCCATTTGAGTGCGTGCTCCAGTTGCGATTGACGCCCGCGGCGGCGAGGCCGACGACTGCGAGCCCCACCACGAACACCGTCGCGATTCCGATCCGTCTTGTCATGCTCCCTCACTTTTCCCCTGGCTGACATCGGACGTCTGGCAGCAACGACTACGCGGCCGGCCCCGGATCGGATTGCGGTCAGCCTTCGAGCCGGCGGATCACTTCGAGCGTGAACGCCGCCGCCCGCGCCCCGTCGACGACGCGGTGGTCGAACGTGACGGAGACGTTGCCGATCTGACGGACGACAATCTCCCCGTCGCGGACGACCGGGCGCGGGCCGATCCGGTGGAGGCCGAGGATCCCGACCTCGGGGTGGTTCACGAGCGGTGTGACGAGGACGCCGCCGAGCTTGCCCGCGCTCGTGACGGTGAACGTGCCGTCGCGGAGCTCCTCCGGCTTCAGCGTGCCGGCGCGCGCGGCCTCGGCAAGACGGGTCACGTCCGCTGCGATGGCCTCCAGGGACTCGGTGTCGCAGGCACGGACGACGGGGACGACCAGCCCCTGGTCTGTCTGGACGGCGACACCGATGTCGCAGCGGTCGAGATAGACGATCTCGTCGCCGTCGAGCCGCGCGTTCAGTTCCGGGTACTCCCTGAGAGCCGCGGCCGTCGCCTTCAGCACGAGCGGCAGGAGCAGCGTCATGTCGACGTCGGTGAGGTCGGCCTCCTCGATGAACGTGACCGCCGGAATCTCCCTGTGCGCACGTGTCAGGTGCTCGACGATCTGCCGCCGCACGCCGCGCACGGGCTCGCGCCGCCCTGCGGACGGCTTGTGTTGATCCAACACAAGCGCTCCTCCCGCCGCGCCGCGCACGTCCGCTTCGGTGATGCGGCCGTTGGGCCCCGTACCGCTCAGTTGAACCAGATCGACGCCCAGTTCCTGGGCGATCCGGCGCACGATCGGAGTGGCGCGCACGAGAGCTTGTGTTGAATCAACACTTTCTCTCCGTGGCGCCGGGGCGGCGCGCTGCTCGGCGGCGGCCGGGGCCGGCTCGGGCTCGGTGCCGTCGCCGCCGATCACGATGAGGACGGTGCCGACCGGCACCACCTCGCCCTCGCGGACGAGGATCTTCGTGACAGTGCCGGCGGCCGGCGACGGAATCTCGACCGTCGTCTTGTCGGTCGCGATCTCGACGAGCGGGTCGTCCTCGGCGAGCTCCTGGCCCTCGGTGACGAGCCAGCGCGCGATCTCGCCCTCGGTCAGGCCCTCGCCGAGGTCGGGCAGCTTGAACTCGTACGCCATCCGGGCGCAGGCTATCTGGGCGTACCGACCCAGGCCGCGGCAGGGACGATCAGCACGCTCAGGTCGCCCTCGACGCGCCAGAGCGAGAGCGCCGCTCGTCGCCGGCGAGCTCCGGCGCCACCGCCGCCGGCACGTAGCCGACGTGCAGCGTCCGCTCCTCGTTCCAGATCGCGACTGCGTTCGGGTCGTGCTGGTTCGCGGGCTCGGGGACGAGAGCCAGTCGCCTGCCGGGATCGAACTAGGCGTCGGGCAGCGCCTCCGACCTGTAGCTGACGCCGACCGCGGGAACGACGCGAACCCGCGGATCCTCCCAGCGGACAGCGTCGCCGGTGGCGGCGTCCCGCAGGTGAAAGCCACTCGCGCCGCGCCCGAGCCAGAGCCGCAGCCGCTCGCTCACAGGAAGGCATCGTCGCGCAGGACTGCGTGCACGCCGAGCACCTGGTTGACCACTTGCGTCACGCGGAGATCAACGACGACCGACGCGAGTCCGAGCGCATCGGCCCGCGCGACCCTGTGCTCGCGCACCATCAGGTCGAGCATGCCGTCGACCGCAATCCGGGCGGCGACGCCGAGGTGCTCGTCGAAACCGAACGTCAGCCAGGCGCCGTCGACGCGTGCGATCGGCCATTCGAGCTGGAGGTCGTCATGAACGTCGAGCGTGACCTGAGCCTGGACGGGCGCCTCGATCGCCGTTCCCGAGGCCTCGCCGTCGCCCTGCGCGGCGTGTCCGTCGCCGGCGGAGAAGCGCGCGCCGTCGACCGTGATCGGCAGGTAGAGCGTCGAGCCCGCGACGAGCTCCTTGCAGTCGATGTTGCCGCCGCTACGTCGCGGCGGCCCCGTCGAGTGAACGCCGGGGTCGTCCGGCGGCATCCCGAGCACGCCGAGGAACGGCGCCAGCCGGACCGAGCAGCCGGCGCCGCGGCCAACGTCGCCCTCGAGCTCCCAGTCGATCCGGTGCGGTGGCTCCGAGAGCGTCACACCCCAGGGGCCGGGCACGACCTCGTCGATCCGCACCGCCAACACCTGACCCGGTCTCGCACCCCGCACCTCGATCGGGCCGGCAAGCGCGTGGCCCGTGTCGAGCTCCGGGTTGCGCGGCTCGAACGGATGGTCACGGCCGACATCCCAGCCGGCGTTCGGCACCGAGAACCGCACCGAGTCGCCGGGGTCGACCGTCACCACGGGCGCGAGCTCGCGCGAGAAGTACCCGTGCAGCACCAGCGAGTCGAGCGGCAGCTCGTGCAGCACTAGAACGCGAGCAGCCGCTGAGCCGCGTCGACCACCCGAGCGACGGACGGCATGTACGCGTCCTCGATCTGCCAGTACGGGTACGGGACGTCGTAGCCCGTGACGCGGACGACCGGCGCCTGCAGGTCGAGCAGCGCCTTTTCCGCCAAGATCGCGGCCAGTTCTGCAGCGTAGCCGCACGTGCGCGGCGCCTCCTGCACGAGCACGACGCGGCCGGTCTTCGCCGCGGACGCGAGCAGCGCCTCCTCGTCAAGCGGCTTCAGCGAGCGGAGATCGAGCACCTCGACCGAGGCGTCGAGCTCGTCCGCAGCGCGCTCGCAGACCGGCACCATCGCGCCGTAGGCGACGAGCGCGACGTCCGTGCCCTCGCGCGCGAGCCGCGCCTTGCCGAGCGGAACGACGTGCTCACCGTCGGGCACCTCGCCGCGCTCCGTCCGGTAGACGAGCTTCGGCTCCAGGATCACGACCGGGTCAGGATCGCGGATCGCAGCCGCGAGCAGGCCCTTCGCGTCGGCGGGTGTGGACGGGATCGCAACCTTGATCCCAGGCGTGTGCACGTAGTAGGCCTCGGGCGAGTCGTCGTGCAACTCCGGTGCGCGGACGCCGCCGCCATAGGGCATCCGGATCGTGATCGGAAACGTCATCTTGCCGCCGGTGCGCCAGCGGTAGCGCCCCACATGAGTGATCAGCTGGTCGAGGCACGGGTAGGCGAACGCGTCGTACTGCATCTCGCAGACGGGCCGGTAGCCGGCCATGCAGAGACCGACCGCCGAGCCGAGGATGCCCGCCTCCGCGAGCGGCGTGTCGACGCAGCGGTCGGCGCCGAAGCGGTCGAGGAGCCCCGCGGTCGCGCGGAAGACCCCGCCGGCGCGGCCGACATCCTCGCCCAGCACCATCACGTCCGGATCGCGCTCCATCTCGACGTGGAGCGCGTCGTTGACCGCCTCGACGAGCAGCAGCTCAGTCACCGAGGATCCTCCGCAGCTCGGCGAGGTCGTGCGCGAACGACTCCGGCGGGTTCGCGAGAGCGTGCTCGAAGACGAGTCCGACGTCGGCCGGCGGCTCGGCCTCGGCCGCCGCGATCCCGGCGCGCATCACGTCCGCGGCGTCCGTCTTGGTCTGCTCCTCGAGCGCGTCGTCGAGGATCCCCTGCCGCCGCAGGTAACCGCCAAAGCGGCCGAGACACTCGTTCGCTCGCTCCTCCTCGACCCGCTCGAGGTCGATGTAGGCCTTCGGATCGTCGGCGGTCGCGTGCGGCGCGGCCCGGTAGGTGACGGCCTCGATGAAGCTCGGCCCCTCACCGGCCCGACCGCGCCCGACCGCTTCACGCGTGGCCTCGTAGACGGCGAGCACGTCACCGCCGTCGACGCGCGTCCCCGGGATTCCGTACCCCGCCGCCTTGTCGACGAGCGCCTCGGCGCGGGTCTGCGCGGAGAGCGGCGTCGAGATCGCCCACTGGTTGTTGTTGCACAGCAGGACGAGCGGCGCGCGCATGACCGCGGCGAAGTTCGCGCCCTCGTGGAACGCGCCCTCGGAGGTGGCGCCGTCGCCGAAGAAGGTCAGCGCGCACGCCGTCTCGCCTCGCAGTCGTTTCCCCCAGGCGAGCCCGGCCGCGTGCGGGACCTGGGTTGCGATCGGGACGCAGATCGAGGCGAGGTTGTAGTCAGCCGGGTTCCACCAGCCGGCGGGATGCCCGCGCCACCAGGACAGGATCGTCGCCGCGGGCATCCCGCGCAGCAGCCCGATCGCCGACTCGCGGTAGCTAGGGAAGATCCAGTCGTCGTCCTCGAGCGCGTGGAACGCGCCGGCCTGGATCGCCTCGTGACCCCAGTAGATCGCGTAGGTGCCGATCCGGCCCTGGCGGTGGTAGACGACGGAGCGCTCGTCGTACGTCCGCAGCAGCACCATCGAGCGGTAGAGCGCGAGCAGCTCCTGCTCGCCAACGCCCTCGACCTCGCCGTCCGGGATGGTGTCACCGTCGCCGATCACGCGGCGGAGGTCGCGTTCCGCGGGCAGCGTGCTCGCCATCGCGGCCCGGACATTACCTCTCAGGGAAGGACGAGCGCCTAACCGGCGAGGTGCCGGCGGAGGAAGACGAGGGTGCGGCGCATGATCTCCCGGGAGCGCGGGCCGGGTGCGACGACGTCGAATGCGTGCGGGCCGCGGGCGTGGACGACGAGCTCCACGGGAGCGCCGAGAGCGCGGGCGCGCGCGACGAAGCCGTCGATCGAGCCGTTGATTTGTGCGTTGTCCGAGCCGGCCTTGGCGACGAGCACCGGCAGGCTGCCGGCACGGAGGTACGTGCGGGGCGAGAGTTGCGCGAGGCCGGCGTCGAGCGCCCCGTAGTAAGCGACGGCGCAGCGGAGCCTGCCTGCGGTCTGCTTCAACGCGGTCAGGAGCGCGGGATGCACGCCGGCCGAGTAGCCGGCGACGCAGAGCCTCGAGCCGTCGATACCCAGCTTCGCGGCATTCGCGCGGACGAACCGGATCGCCGCGACGACGTCCGCCGGATCGTCCCGGTGGTTGAAGGTGACGCCCGCGAGCCCGGACGCGGCCGCAAGCTGGCCCCAGCCGACGTACTGGCCCCAGTCCTTCGGGCTCTCCGCCCCCGTGCGGCCGTGGACGAAGATGACCGCAGGCAGGCGACGGCCGACGTTCCTCGGCCGATAGACGTCGAGCCGCTGGCCCGGGCGGTAGACGAGGTTGCGCCGCACCTGCGCGAGGTGCATCGCCGGCAGCTGGAGGGCCACGTCTTTGCCGGCCGTCGGGTTCCGGTAGTCACCGGCAAGTGCGGCCGGCACGAGGGCCAGCGCGAGCGCGAGGACCACGACCCTCACGCGTCGAGCTCCTGCTCGACGGCAGCGGCCCAATCGATCACGGCGCCCGCATACGCGAGCCCGTACCGGCGCGTGAGCGCCGCGTGAAAGTCTCGCGGCGAGCCGTCGGCGCGCGTCTCGCGCTGCTCGAGGTCGACCTGGAGCGACTCTGCCTCCTCCCGTTTGGCGCGAACGTGCCGGAGGAGCGCTTCCGGCGACGCAAGCGAGCCGAGAAAGACGCGGAGCAGAAACGTCGACCGGTCGCCGTCCGCGGCGGACGGGGCCTCGAGCCATGAGGTCACCGCCTCGCGACCGGCCTCCGTCACCCGGTAGACGTGCTTGTCGGGCCGGTTCGCCTGCTCGACCTCCTCACGGGTCGCGAACCCGTTGTCCACCAGCCGCGGGAGGACGGCGTAGATCTGCGTCTTCGCCGGCCCCCAGAAGTAGCGGACGCCGTTGTCGACGGCCTTCCTGACGTCGTAGCCGGACAGGGGGCCGTTGAGAGCGAGCACGCCGAGCAGAGCTGCCTCGGTGGCAGTCAGTCGCGTCTTGGTTCGAGTCGTACTAGTCCGCACCGGACTAATATAGCACCGAGACCGCGTGGCGCTCGGCCTCGAAGACGACCTCGGTGACGTCGCCGACGTCCTCGCCGTCGAGCTGCAGCGGCAGCGGCGCGTCGCAGCGGAGCTCGATCCGATCCTGGTCGTGCAGCTCGACGAGCGAGAGCCGCGTCCGGCCCGTGACGAGATAGCGGACGGCGCCGGGCAACGACCGGGCTCGAATGGAGCGCGGCGCGAGCAGATCGAGCCCGCCCTCGAGCCGAGCGCCGCGCGCCAGGCGCAAGGGCAGGCGGCCGACGTAGCTGTACGGATCGGCGTTGGCGACGAGCGCGAAGGCGGCACGGCCGTGACCGTCGACCTCGAGTGACGGGTCGAAGCGGACGCGCGTCTCCGCCAGGGTTCGCACGACCGTCCAGGCGAAAACGGCGTCGCCGGGACGCTTGCCGTCCGGTCGCCTCCCGCGGGCGTCCATCCGCCGGATCAGCTCGGCGTCGAGCCCGACGCCCGCGGCGAAGGCGAAGCGGCGGCCGTTGGCGCGCCCGAGCCCGATCCGCCGCGTCCGCCCGGCCGCGAGCTGCCTCGCAGCGGCGACGGGTTCGCGTGGAAGCCCGAGCGCGCGCGGGAGCACGCTGGTGCCGCCGCCGGGGACGAAGCCGAGCACCGTCTCCGGCCGGGCGCCGTTGAGCGCCTCGTTGAAGCCGCCGTCGCCGGAGAAGACGACGACGACCTCCGTCTCCGCCGCACGCGCCAGCTCGACGGCGTGGCCGGGGCGCTCGGTGTGGATGGTCTCGGCGGCGCCGAGCACACGGGCAACCTGTGCGGCCAGCTCGGGGGTCACTCGGCTCGCGTACGGGTTGACGATCAGTGTCGTGCTCATCCGGCGCGCGTCGAGTACCCGCGGATCCCGTCGACGAGAATCGCCGCGAACGAGTCCGCGACCGCGTCGGTGTCGCGGCCGGGCGTGAGCCAGGTGTACGCCCAGTTCGCGGCCGAGAGGACGAGCAGCACGGCGGCCGCGTCGTCGAGATCGGTGCGCAGCTCGCCGCGCTCGCGTCCCTCCCGGAAGAGCGACCGCAGCCGCTCCTCGTAGCGGCGTCGCTCGACGACGATCTCGTCGCGGCGCGCGCCCTCGAGGTAGCGCCACTCGCGGGTGAACACCGTGGCCATATCGAGCTGCTCGGCGACGACGCGGAGGTGGGCGCGCAGCGCCAGCCGGATCCGCTCGACCGCCGCGGCCGCCTCGGGAAGCGCATCGAGACCCGCATGGAACGCGGCCGCGCCCTCGCGCATCGTCTCGTAGAGGAGCTCCTGTTTCGACTCGGTCAGCGAGTAGAGCGAGCCCTTCTGCACTCCCATCGCCTCGGCGAGATCGCCCATCGACGTGCCGTGGTAGCCCTTCTCGGCGAAGAGCCGGGCGGCCTGGCGGGTCAGCTCGTTTCCCCGCTCGGATCTGCGCTGCGTGCCGATACACTCAATGCTAACGACCGTTAGGTAGGGAGGCGAATCCGTTGGAAGCGCGCGAACAGAAGTTCCTCGATTACGTCCAGTCCGGCGGCCTTGTCGAGACCGAGGACTGGATGCCGGACGAGTACCGCCAGCGGCTGATCAAGTTCATCGAGATGCACGGCAACTCGGAGCTGATGGGCGTGCTGCCGGAGCGCGACTGGATCCTGCGTGCGCCGACGCTGCAGCGGAAGCTGGCGCTGACCGCGAAGATCCAGGACGAGGTCGGTCACTGCCAGCTGATCTACCGCGTCGTCGAGGACCTCGGCAAACCGCGCGAGCGTTGCCTCGACGACCTGATCTCGGGGAAGTCGAAGTTCCACAACGTCTTCCACTACCCGACGAAGAGCTGGGGCGACGTCGGCGTGATCGCGTGGCTCGTCGACGCTGCCGCGATCATCAGCCAGAAGGCGCTCCTCAAGTGCTCGTACGCGCCCTACGCGCGCGTGATGAAGAAGGTCTGCTGGGAGGAGTCGTTCCACATCCTCCACGGCCGCGACACGGTGCTCGCGATGGTGACCGGCACCGCCGAGCAGCGCGAGCTCGTTCAGGAGGCGGTCAACCGCTGGTGGGCGCCGCTGATGCACTTCCACGGGACGCCGATCCCGGCCGAGGAGGATCCGATGGTGGTCTGGCGGATCAAGAGCCAGGGCAACGAGGAGGCACGGCAGCAGTTCCTCGAGGGCTACGTGCCGCAGATCCTCGAGCTCGGCCTGGAGATTCCGGATCCGAAGCTGCGCCGCTCGGGCGAGGGCGTCTGGGAGTACACCGAGCCCGACTGGGACGAGCTGCTCTCGGTCGTCACCGGCCACGGCCCGGCGTCGCAGGAGCGGCTCGAGTTTCGGAGGCTGTCGCGCGCCGAGACGGACTGGGTCTCGAAGATGGTCCTGGCGGAGGCAGCTTGATCTACGAGGTCTTTCGGCAGGAGCGGAAGGGGCAGCCGTTCACCCACGGCGGCTCGTTCCATGCGCCCGACCAGGCGTTCGCCGACGCGTACGCGCGCGAGTTCTACGCGCGGCGCGGCGAGTCGGTGGCGCTCTGGGTCGTGCCGCGCGACGCGATCACGGCGATCGAGGAGTTCCCGGACGAGTTCGATCTCAAGTACCGCCGCGTCGACGGCTACTCGATCAAGGCGAGGCTGAAGGAGGCGCGCGAGCGCGCCGGAACGGCGCCAGCGGTCGGAGCGTGAGCTTGTGTTGCTGAAACATAAAGTCTCGTTCGGGGCAACCGATGACTGACAGGGCACGACTGCTGCTCGAGCTCGCGGACGACGAGCTGATCCTCGGCTGGCGCAACTCCGAGTGGACGGGGATCGCGCCGTTCCTCGAGGAGGACGTCGCCTTCTCGTCGATCGCGCAAAACGAGATCGGCCACGCGCGGGCGCTGTACGACCTCGCGGCCGCTGAGCTCGGAACTGACGCGGATGCGCTCGCGTTCGACCGCAAGCCGGAGGAGTACCGTTGCGCCCCGTTCGTGCAGCTCCGGTTCGTCCCCGACTGGGCGCGGACGATCGCGCGGCACGTCCTCTACGAGACCGCGGACGCGATCCGGATCGAGCGGCTGAAGTCCCACGAGGACGCCGAGCTCGCAGGGGTCGCAGCGAAGATCGAGCGCGAGGAGGTCTACCACCGTCTGCACGCCGAGATGTGGCTCCAACGGCTGGGCGTCGAGCAGCGCTACGCCGAGGCGGTCGAGGAGCTATGGCCCTACGCGCTCGGCGTCCTCGCGCCCGAGCTGCGGCCGGCGCTGGCGGAGCGGGTGGGCCGCGAGGAGGTCGATGGCGTCGAGCGCACGCCGCCCGGCACCGACTTCGCCGAGCTCTGGGACGAGATGACGATGGTGCGCCGCTCGGCCCCGGTCGGTGCGCAGTGGTAGCAAAGACAGTGGTGACCGAGGCGGCGGTCTGGGACGCGCTGGCGGAGATCCCGGACCCAGAGATCCCGGTGATCTCGCTCGTCGACCTGGGCGTCGTCAAGGACGTGGCGGTCGACGGCGACCGCGTCCGGATCGAGTTCACGCCGACCTTCATGGGCTGCCCCGCGCTCGACGCGATGCGGACGCAGATGGAGGCCGCCGTCACGGCGCTCGGCGGCGAGCCACAGGTCGATGTCCTGCTCGACGACTCCTGGTCGACCGACAAGATTACGCCCGCCGGACGCGAGAAGCTCCGCGAAGCCGGCTTCGCCCCGCCGACCCCTCGCGCCGACGGCGCCCCGACGCTGCTGCAGCTCCAGAAGGCCGTCCACCGCTGCCCGTACTGCAGCTCGACGGAGACGCGGCTGGAGAACATCTTCGGCCCGACGCCGTGCCGCTCGCTGCGCTACTGCACGGCCTGCCGCCAGCCGTTTGAGCAGTTCAAGACGATCTGATCGCGCCTACGCCTTCGCGCGCTGTCGGGCCTCCTCGATCACGAGCTCGGCCTCGGCGCGGTTGCCGTAGCCGCGCGTCTCCGTCTTCTTCGCCTCGAGGTCCTTGTAGACCTGGAAGAAGTGCTCGATCTCGTCACGGAACTCGGACGGGATGTCGTGGATGTCGTGGATGCGCATCCAGGTCGGGTCGCGCAGCGGCACGAGGATCACCTTCTCGTCCGGCCCCTTCTCGTCGGTCATGTGGAAGACGCCGACGACGCGCGCGCGAATCCGGCAGCCCGGGAAGGTCGGCTCACCCACGAGGACGAGCGCGTCGAGCGGGTCGCCGTCCTCGCCGAGCGTCCCCTCGATGAAGCCGTAGTCGGCCGGATAGCTCATCGAGGTGAAGAGGCGCCGGTCGAGCACGACGTGGCCCGTGGTCGCATCCACCTCGTACTTGTTTCGCGAGCCCATCGGCACCTCGACGAAGACCATCACGTCCATCGCGGCCGAGCCTACACTCGTCGCGTGGATCCGAACGCGCTCGACGTGCTCGAGTTTCCGGCGATCCGGGAGCGGGTCGCAGGCGCGGCCGCGACCGAGTACGGCGTCGACCTCGCGCACGCGCTGACGCCGTCTCCCGATCCCGAAGAGGTTGCGCGGAGACAGGCGCTGACCGCCGAGGCGATCGGCCTGATCGAGGCGTCGCTCGAGCCGCCGCTCGAGGGGATTCGCGACGTGCGCGAGCAGGCGGCGCACGCGGCGCTCGGCGGCGCGCTCGCTCCGAAGGCGCTCCGCCACATCGCCGACGCCGCCGCCGGCTCGCTGCGTGTGCGTGCGGCGCTCGACGAGCAGGAGGCGCCGCTCCTGCGCGGGCTCGCGGCCGCAATCGACCGAGCGCTCGCACCGCTCCCGAAGGCGATCGACCGCGCCGTCGAGGAGGACGGCTCCGACCTGCGCGACAACGCCTCGCCGAAGCTCCGCAAGCTACGCGGCGAGCTGCGCACCGGCCGGCAGCGCGTCCGCGACAAGCTCGAGCAGCTCGTCCGCTCGAGCGAGCTGCGCGAGCACCTGCAGGAGGAGTTCATCACCCTCCGCGGCGGCCGGCCCGTGCTGGCGGTCAAGGCGAGCGCCCGCCGCAGCGTGCCCGGGATCGTCCACGACGCCTCCGACTCGGGCCAGACGCTCTTCGTCGAGCC
>JBDSOJ010000265.1:0-12409 GCA_039914895.1 Gaiellaceae bacterium | reverse complement strand
CCGGTCGGCGCCTGCGTCGGCCCGCGCGGCTCCCGCGTGCGCATGGTCGTCTCGGAGCTGCGCGGCGAGAAGATCGACATCATCCCGTGGAACACCGAGCCGGCCCGCTTTGTCGCCAAGGCACTCTCGCCCGCACGCGTGCGCGAGGTCTACATCGACGACGAGACCAAGGAGGCGACGGTCGTCGTCCCGAACGATCAGCTGGCGCTCGCAATCGGCAAGGACGGGCTGAACGCCCGGCTCGCCGCGCGCCTGACCGGTTGGAAGGTCGACATCCAGTCCGACGAGGAGTTCGCCCAGGCCGAGGCCGAGGCGGCGTTCGCCGGTGCCGGCGAGGGTGAGGGCGAGGGCGGCGACTATTCCGGCCGCTGCGCCGCGATCCTCACGAACGGCAAGCGCTGCCCGAACGCGTCCCTCACCGGCACCCGCTACTGCGGCGTCCCCCAACACCAGGCGCTCGTCGGCCAGGAGCCGGAGCAGGTTCCCGCCGAGGCGGTCGAGGAGACCGCGACGCAGGAGGAGGTCGAGCAGCTCGACCCGGTCGCCGAGGTCGAGGAGCCCGGCGAGAGCGGCGGGGCCACGGCGATCGAGGACGCGGCCGACGAGCCGCTCGCGGCTGACCGCCAGGAGGACGAGACGCCTGCGTGACGCCGGAACGCACCTGTGCAGGCTGTGGACGGAAGGCGCCGCAGGTCGAGCTCGTCCGCTTTGCGGCCCGGGACGGAGTCCTCGTCTCGGGGCGAGCGGAGCCCGGTCGCGGTGTCTACACATGTCGTCGGCTCGCCTGCTTCGAGCGCGCGCTCTCGCGGCGCGCGTTCAGCCGCGTGTTGCGGCAGAACGTCACCGTCGACTCCGCGCTCTCGCGGCTGGTCGCACACCCTCTAGAATTGGACGCTGATGGCTGACGGACCGAACAAGCCCAACCGCCCGATCCGCCCCCGCCAGGGCGCGCCCGGACGCAAGCGCCGCGTCGTGATCGAGGGCGGGAACAACCGCCCGAACCCGCGTCAGTCGCGAGGCCGCACCGACGCGACGCCGAAGCGCGAGAAGCAGGAGATCGTTCCGCCGACCGGTCCCGCGACCGTCCCATCGGGCGTCACCGTCCGCGATCTCTCGCAGGCGCTCGGCGTCCCCGCGGCTCAGATCATCAAGTTCATGATGGGACTCGGCCAGATGGTCCAGATCACGCAGTCGCTCTCCGACGAGGAGGTCGAGCTGATCGGCACCGAGCTCAGCCGTGAGATCACGATCAAGCACGCCGCCGACGAGGAGGAGCTGCCGGAGGTCTTCGAGGACGCCGAGGAGGATCTCGCGCCGCGCCCGCCGGTGGTCACGATCATGGGCCACGTCGACCACGGCAAGACGACGCTCTTGGACGCGATCCGCGAGGCCGCGGTCGTCGAGACCGAGGCTGGCGGGATCACCCAGCACATCGGCGCCTACCAGGCAGACGTCGGGGGACGCAAGATCACCTTCCTCGACACGCCCGGCCACGAGGCCTTCACCGCCATGCGCGCCCGCGGCGCGAAGGTGACCGACATCGCCGTCCTCGTCGTCGCCGCCGACGACAGTGTGATGCCTCAGACGAAGGAGTCGATCTCGCACGCCCGCGCCGCGAACGTGCCGATCGTGGTCGCGGTCAACAAGATGGACATGCCGGACGCGAACCCCGACCGCGTCAAGGCCGACCTCGCAGCGGAGGGTCTCCAGCCCGAGGACTGGGGCGGCAACGTCCAGTTCTCCAACGTCTCTGCGAAGCAGAAGACGAACCTCGACGACCTGCTCGAGAAGGTGCTGCTCGTCGCCGACGCCGAGCTCGAGCTGACCGCGAACCCGAACGCGGAAGCGTCCGGCCCGATCATCGAGTCACGACTCGACGTCGGCCGTGGCCCGGTCGCGACGATGCTCGTCCACCGCGGCACGCTCCGTGTCGGTGACGCGATCGTGGCGGGCGACGCGCACGGCAAGGTGCGCGCCCTGCACGACTACCGCGGCGAGAAGGTCAAGGAAGCACGGCCCGGCACTCCCGTCGAGATTCTCGGCTTTAACGTGCCGCCGCCGGCCGGCGAGTTCGCGCGCGTGGTCGAGGACGAGCGCGAGGCCCGGACGCTCGCCCAGCGGCGCGGCCAGCGCCTCCGCACCGAGCAGCTCGCCCAGCGCTCGAAGGGCGGCGTCTCGCTGGAGACGCTCTTCTCGCAGCTGGGGGAAGGCGCCGTCCAGGACCTGAATCTGATCTTGAAGGGCGACGTCGGCGGCTCGGTCGAGGCCGCGGTCTCCGAGCTCGCCAAGATCGACCACGACGAGGTGCGCGTCAACGTGATCCACCAGGGCGTCGGCCCGATCACCGAGAGCGACATCATGCTCGCCTCGACCTCGAACGCGCTCGTCGTCGGCTTCAACGTGCGGCCGAACGCCGAGGCCCGCGCACTCGCCGAGCGCGAGGGCGTCGACATCCGCACCTACCGCGTCATCTACCAGCTCACCGACGACATCGAGCAGGCACTCGTCGGCATGCTCTCGGCCGTCCAGACCGAGGAGATCATCGGCGAGGCCGAGGTGCGCGCCCTCTTCAAAGTCTCGCGGCTCGGCACGATCGCCGGCTGCATGGTCACCTCCGGCATGATCCGTCGCAGCTCGCAGGTGCGGGTCGTGCGCGACGGCACCGTGATCTACGACACGACGATCTCGCAGCTGAAGCGGTTCAAGGAGGACGCGCGCGAGGTCGCCGAGGGCTTCGAGTGCGGGATCCTGCTCGACAGCTTCAACGACGAGAAGGAAGGCGACGTGCTCGAGGCCTACGAGACGCGTCAGGTCGAGCGGACGTCGCTCGACGAGCCGGCCGGCGCCGCGCCGGCAGCCGCTTCCTAGGCGGACGTCCCGGCCAGGAGCTCGGCCGAGGTGACGACGCAGTTGCGTCCGTGCGCCTTCGAGCTCGGTCGGACGCGTTCGGCAAGCGATGCGGTGGCCTCGTCGTACGGCTCCAGAAAGCTGGCCCGGGTGGCCTGCGCGTAGCCCCGGAGCGCACTCTCCCGCGCCAGCAACGCACAGACCATCGCGCCCGCGGCCTCGCGCTCGGCGAACCTCCGCTCCGCCGTCCTTTGCTCCGTGGCTGCGGTGGTCCAGACGACGCCCGTGACGGCGACCACGAACACGGCGAGAACAGCCGCGAAGCGAATGACGTTGACCATGTCCGCGTCATGATCGGCAGGCAGCGCGTTCGGATTGAGGCTTGAATGTCGAGATGGCGAGCGGCTGGGTCGGCATCCTCTCCGCGGAGCTCCACTTTCCGGAGGCGCATTCACTGAAGGAGAAGCGGATGTCGGTTCGCTCCGCGAAGGAGCAGCTCCGAAACCGCTTCGGCGCCGCGGTTGCCGAGGTCGATCACCACGAAGTCTGGCAGCGTGCGCGGCTGACCCTCGCCGTCGTCACGCGCGAGGCCGGCGAGGCGGAGCGGCTGCTTGCCGACGCGGAGCGGTATCTCGCCTCGCGCGAGTGGGAGCTCGGCCTCGTCGAGAGCGAGCTCGTGACGCTGGACGACTAGCAGACGTCGCTACGGTAGGTGGATGGCCGAACGGATGCGCAGAGTCAACGAGTCGCTCCGTCAGGTGCTGTCGGAGGCGCTGCTCGAGCTGAAGGATCCGCGTATCGGCTTCGTGACCGTGACCGGCGTCGACACGTCGCGCGACCTGCGCCAGGCGGTCGTCTTCGTCAGCGTGTTCGGCGGCGAGAAGAAGCGCACCGCGAGCATGGCCGGGCTCGTCGCGGCTCACGGCGTGCTCCAGTCGAGGATCTCGCGCGAGCTGAGGCTGAAGCGAACCCCGACACTCACGTTCGAATACGATCATGCCGTCGAGCACGGCGTGCGGATGTCAAAACTGATCGATGAGCTCGCCCCTGAACCAGAATCCGCCGAACCAAAGCAGGACGCAGGCTGACCTCGGGGCGGTCGTCGAGGCGATCCGAACCCGCGACCGCTTCCTCGTCACGACGCACGAGAATCCCGACGGCGACGCGCTCGGCTCGCTGCTCGCGACACAGCTCGCGCTGACCGCGCTCGGCAAGGACAGCCTCATGTTCCTGCCCGGCCCCGCGCCGCTGCCCGCCGAGTACGGGTTCCTGCCGCTCGGCGAGTTGCGGCGGGAGCTTCCCGACGACGCGGCCGAGCGAACGCTGGTCGCGGTCGACGCGGCGAACGAGAGCCGGCTCGGCGCCGACGCGGCGGCGCTCCATTCGGCGCCGTTCACGATCAACGTCGACCACCACCACGACAACTCCCGCTTCGGCGACGTCAATCTCGTCGACGCGGAGGCGTCGTCGACCGGCGAGGTGCTGCGGGGGATCGTCGGCGAGCTCGGCCTCGAGCTGACACCGGAGCTGGCCGAGCCGCTCTACGTCGCGCTCGTCACCGACACGGGTCGCTTCCAGTACGCCAACACGACGCCGAAGGCACTCCGGCTCGCGGCGGAGCTCGTCGAGGCCGGCGCGGACGTGCACAAGGTGTTCCAGGGCGTCTACGAGACCGTCCAGTTCGCGAAGCTGAAGCTGCTCGCACGAGCGCTCGAACGGGCGCAGGTATACGAGGGCGGCGGGCTTGTCGTCTCCTACCTGCTCCGCGACGACTTCAGTCAGGTCGGTGCCGTCGAGCCGTATTCGGAGGGGATCATCGACTTCCTGCGCGCGGTCGAGGGTGCCGACATGGCGGCCATGATCCGCGAGCCGCCGCGGGGCGGCTCACCGGCGCGGCGGATCTCGCTGCGCGCCTCGCACGACGAGCTCGACGTGTCCGCGATCGCCCGCGAGTCGGGCGGCGGCGGCCACAGGCAGGCCGCCGGCTTCTCGAGCGACGAGTCGATCGAGGAGATCACGGAGTTTCTGCGCCGCGAGTTTGTCGCGGCTTTGGCCGCGTCGCGCTGATGCCACCGAAGGGGCTCGAGCCGAGCGGGATCATCCTGGTCGACAAGCCCGCGGGGCCGTCGTCGTTCGCGGTGATGGCGCGCGTCCGCTCACGGCTCGGGACGAAGATGGGCCATGCGGGAACTCTTGACCCTTTCGCGACAGGACTGTTGCTTTTGCTCTCCGGCCGGTCGACAAAATTGGCGGGATCGTTCATCGGTCTCGACAAGCGCTATCTCACGGACGTCGACCTGACGGCCCGTACCTCGACGGGCGATCCCGAGGGCGAGGCGGGAGAACGGCACGAGCCGCCGGACCCGGAGGAGCTGGAGCGCAGGCTCGCGGACCTCCGTGGCGAGATCGAGCTGCCGATCCCGGCCGCCTCCGCGGTCAAGATCGGCGGTGAGCGCGCCTACAAGCTGCACCGCCGCGGCATCGAGGTCGAGATGCCGTTGCGGCGCTCGCGGGTCGCCGCGCTCGACGTCATCGCGTATACGAACGGCGTCGCCACGCTCGACCTCCGCGTCAGCTCGGGCACCTACGTCCGGGCGATGGCCGGGGCGCTCGGCGGTCACTGCGTGTCGCTGCGCCGGCTCGAGGTAGGCCCGTTCCGCGTCGAGGACGCCGACGAGGAGCGCGTGATTCCGGCCGAGCAGGCGCTAGCGCTGCTGCGATGAGCGAAGCTCCCCGCGGAGTCGCGGTCGCGATCGGGACGTTCGACGGCGTGCACCTCGGCCACCGGCGGGTGCTCGAGACGGCGCTCGACACCGGCCTCCCGGTCCGGGCGCTCACCTTCGATCCGCACCCCCGCGTCGTCCTCGGCAACTTCGTCGAGGCGCTGGCGACGCTCGAGCGCCGGCTCGAGCTGCTGGCGGAGCTCGGCGTGGCCGAGACGACGGTGGTCGAGTTCACTCTCGACGTCGCCAAGCTCGAGCCGGAGGAGTTCGCCGGCCGGTGGCTCGGCGAAGCGGCCGTCGTCGTCGCGGGCGCCGACTTTCGCTTCGGGCGCAAGCGCCGCGGCGACCTCCGGCTGCTCGAGCGGGCAGGGCACGAGGTGCTGCCGGTGCCGCTGCTCGAGGGCGTCTCGTCGACCGAGATCCGCCGACGCCTGCACGACGGCGACGTGGCCGCGGCGGCGCGCCTGCTCGGCCGCCCGCCCGAGCTCGACGGGCTCGTCGTCGGCGGCGATCAGCGCGGCGGCACGCTGGGCTACCCGACTGCCAACCTGGCCGTCGAGCCGGGCCTGCTCGTGCCCGCCTACGGGATCTATGCCGGTGCCGCGCTCGGCCACCGGGCCGCGATCTCGATCGGCACGAACCCGCACTACGGCGGCGAGGAGCGGCGGATCGAGCCGTATCTGCTCGACTTTGACGGCGACCTCTATGGCCGGCGCCTGGTCGTCGAGCTCTGGGAACGACTGCGCGACGAGCAGGTCTTCGAAAGCGAACAGGGGCTCATCGACCAGATCGCCGCGGACGTCGAGGCGACCAGAAGGGCGGTTCGACCGGCGTAGGTAGGTTGGAGGCCGTGAGCGAGAGCGGCTCCATGATCCACGCCCGCGATCTCGTCAAGCGCTTCGGCGAGCTCGTCGCAGTCGACGGGATCGACCTCGACGTCAAGCGCGGTGAGGCTTTCGGGTTTCTCGGACCGAACGGCGCCGGCAAGAGCTCGACGATGCGGATGATCGGCTGCGTCTCCCCGGTGACGGCCGGGACGCTCCGGATCCTCGGCCAGGACCCGGCTACGAACGGCCCCCAGATCCGCGCGCGACTCGGCGTCGTCCCGCAACAGGACACGCTCGACTTCGAGCTGACGGTGCGCGAGAACGTGCTCATCTACGGCCGCTACTTCGGGCTCTCGCGGCGTGAGCTGAAGCCGAGGATCGACGAGCTGCTCGACTTCGTGCAGTTGACCGAGCGCGCCGGCGACAAGGTCGAGCCGCTCTCGGGCGGGATGAAGCGGCGCCTGACGATCGCGCGCTCGCTGGTCAACGACCCGGACCTGCTGCTGCTGGACGAGCCGACCACGGGCCTCGATCCGCAGGCGCGCCACGTCGTCTGGGACCGCCTCTTCCGCCTCAAACAGCAGGGAAAGACCTTCGTCGTCACGACGCACTACATGGACGAGGCCGAGCAGCTCTGCGACCGGCTCGTCGTCATGGACAACGGCAAGATCGTGGCCGAAGGGTCGCCCTGGGAGTTGATCCGACGCTACTCCACGCGGGAGGTCGTCGAGGTCCGGTTCGAGAACGAGCGGCCGGCGAACGGGGTCTTCGAGGGCGTGGCCGAGCGCGTCGAAGAGCTTCCGGACCGCGTGCTCCTCTACACGCGGGATGGCGACGCGACGGCGATCGCCGTCGCGGAGCGTGGGCTGCCCCCGCACTCGACGCTCGTGCGTCGCGGCACGCTCGAGGACGTCTTTCTCCACCTCACCGGCCGCACCCTCGTGGACTGATGGACGGCATTCTCCAGCCCCTGCGTGCGTACGAGCACTGGCTCGCGCAGTACAAGCGCGTCTGGCGGGGGACGATCGGGACGAGCCTCGTCAACCCGATCCTCTATCTGACGGCCCTGGGTGTCGGCCTCGGCACCCTCGTCGATCGGACCCAGAACGCTCCCGCCGGGGTTCCATACCTGGACTTCGTCGCTCCGGGGCTCCTGGCCGCGGCCGCGATGCAAACCGCCACGACCGAGTCGAGCTGGCCGGTGACAGCCGCGATCAAGTGGTCGCGCGTCTACCACGCGATGATCGCGACGCCGTTGACCGAGCGGGACGCCTTCGTCGGGCACCAGCTCTTTGTGATCACACGTGTCCTCACGTCGGCTGCCGCGTATCTCCTGATCATCGCCGCATTCGGCGCCGTCTCGTCCTGGCTCGGGATCCTCGTCGTGCCGGTCGCCGTCCTGATCGGGACCGCTTTCTCGATGCCGATGGCGGCGCTCGCTGCCCGGGTCGAGGACGAGCGCACGTTCGTGACGATCTTCCGGTTCCTGATCGTGCCGATGTTCCTCTTCTCCGGCACGTTCTTCCCGGTCTCGCAGCTGCCGCTCGCGTTCGAGCTGGTCGCGTACGTGACGCCGGTCTGGCACGGCGTCGAGCTGTGCCGGATGCTCACGCTCGGAACGGTCGAGCTTGGAGCGGCGCTCGGTCACGCGGCGTACCTGCTCGCGTGGACAGTCGTCGGCTACGAGCTGGCGCGCCGCTCGTACCGCCGGAGGCTGCTCGGATGACGACGCTCGTCCTGCGCGCACTCGATCTGCCGGGCGGCCGCGGCGCTCACCTCTTCGAGCGGAACCTGATGAGTCACCGGCGCACCTGGGCGATCATCGTCTCGGGCTTCTTCGAGCCGCTCTTTTATCTGCTTTCGCTCGGCTACGGGCTCGGCGGCTACGTCGGCGCCGTCGTGATCGACGGCCGGCCGATCGAGTACGCGGCCTTCGTCGCTCCCGCGCTCCTCGCTGCCTCCGCCTTCAATGGCGCCTTCTATGACGCGACCAACATCTTTTGGAAGCTCCGCTACCAGAAGGTGTACGACGCCGTGCTGGCGACGCCGCTCGGCCCCAAGGACATCGCCGCCGGCGAAACGGCCTTCGCGCTCTTCCGCGGGCTGATCTACGCGGTCGGCTTCTTCGCCGTCATCCTCGCGCTCGGCCTCGTCGAGTCGTGGTGGGCGCTGCTGGCGCTTCCCGCGACGGTCTTCATCGGCTTCGCGTTCGCCGGCGCCGGCATAGCCGCGGTCACCTACATGCGCAGCTGGCAGGACTTCGACATCCTCAATCTGGCGATCCTGCCGATGTTCCTCTTCTCGGCGACGTTCTTCCCGCTCTCGACCTACCCGGACTGGCTCGAGGTCGTGATCCAGGCGACGCCGCTCTACCACGGCGTCGAGCTGCTCCGCTCGCTGACGACCGGCAGTGTCGGCGTCGCTCAACTCGGGAACGTCGCGTATCTCGCCGTCCTCGGCCTCGTCGGGACGTGGGTTGCGAGCCGCCGCGTCGAGAAGCTCCTGCTCACCTAGCTGACGAACATCGGGGCGCAAGATTTTTCCTCCGCGCGTGTCTGGGAGGTCATGGAGTCGTCCTCTCCGACCACGCTGAGGCCCATCGAGGCAGTGTGCTGCCTCGGCTGTGGCAAGCAGTACGCAAAGCCGGGTGGGCGCGGAACCCTGTCCGCGAACCCGGGCTGCCCCGGCTGCGGCTATCTCGGCTGGCTGCCGAGCCCGGTGGAGATCACGGCAGCGTCGCCGCGTGACCGCTTCGGCGGGGATCGCCGGCCGCTCCGGACGTCCCGACCAGGCTGACGCCGCCGAAGTAGTGGTGGGTGTCCGGCCAACGCCGGACGTGAAGCCCCGACGCCGCCAGCTGCTCGAGCGCCCGCTCGTCGACCCCCGGCTCGGCGTTCACGACCTCACCGGCGCGGTGGAAGCGGGGGCGCTCAACCGCAGCGACCGGATCGAGCTCTTCGTCGAGGACTCCGGCTGCGACGCCGACGAGCGCGGTCCGAAGTCGTGTCCCGCCTGCGGCGCCGATCGCGAGCTCGAGCCCTTCGGCGCCGAGAACGAGCGTCGGCGCCATCATGCTCGCCATCCGCGCCCCGGACCGGAGCGGTGCTCGCACGAGGTCAGCCTCGCCGAGCATGCTGTTCAGCTGCAGGTCGAGACCGGGGAGGAAGTCGCCGGTGCCGAGACCGAGGCTCGAGGTGAGCACGCACGCGCGGCCCTCGGCGTCCGCGGTGACGAGGTTCGTCGTGTGCCCGTCGCTCTCGGCGCCCGCCAGCGCCGCGAGCAGCGCGTGGACGCGCTCGGTCTCGCCGAGCCCGCGCAGCCGCGTCAGGCGCGAGAGCGTCGACGGTACGCCGGAGAGCCCGTCCCGCGTCAGCGCGCGGCGGCCGAGCCACGCGACGTCGACGGGCGCCTCCCAGTGCGCCTCGTACCGCGTCAGCTCGTCGGCTGTTACGGGCACGCCCTCGACGGCCGCGAGCACGGCCGCGATCGAGCCGTCGTACACGCTCCCGGCCCCTTCGTCCGCGAACAGCTGGAGCGCCGCGACGAGCCCGGGCTGATCGAGCGTTTCGCCGGCCCCGAGCAACCGGTCGGTGGGCGCGTAGATCCGCTCCCCGTCGGGCTGCATCGTGAAGACAGGCCCGAGCATTCTGAGGCAGGCGGCATGGGCGGGAGGCATCGTCACGCCGCTGCGGGCGAGTCGCAGCGCCGGCTCCACGAGCCGAGACCACGGCAGCCGCCCGAAGCGCTCGTGCAACGCTCCGAGCCCGCGCGGCAGGCCCGGCACGGCACACGTCCCCGGCCCGACGGCGTAGTGGACGAGCTCCTCGCCGAACGGCACCTGCAGCTCGACCGGCGGCGCGCCCGTCCCCGACGGCACCGCGACGAAGCAGTCGAGGTTCCATGCTTGCCGACCGTCCCAGTAGATCGCGTGCCCGCCGCCGAGCAGACCGGTCATGACGGTCTCGGCGACGCAGGACGCGAGGCAGGCCGCAACCGCCGCGTCGGCGGCGGTCCCGCCCTCCTCGAGGAGCTCGATGCCGGCCGCCACCGTGGCGGGGTGACCGGCCGCAACGCCGCTTGGAAGCATTGGTTGCTACCCTATGCGCGACCGAGAACCCGGCCGGCCGTGTCTTCCTTCACGCCGCGCGGGGACTCCGGAGACATCGACAAAGGAGGCCACATGGCCCTCACCAAGGAAGTCAAGCAGGAGCTGATCGGGAAGCACGGCCGCAACGACGCGGACACGGGTTCCCCCGAGGTGCAGGTCGCGATGCTGACGCAGCGCATCAACGACCTCACCGAGCATCTGCGCACGCATGCGAAGGATCACTACTCCCGGCGCGGCCTCTTGAAGCTCGTCGGCCGGCGGCGGCGGTTCCTCAACTACATGCAGAAGCACGACCTCGAGGGCTATCGCGCCCTCATCAAGGAGCTAGGCCTCAGGCGCTAGTTCGACCTGGGAGGGTGGAAGCTTGGACGAGCCCCGCGTGCACGCGACGAGGCTGATCCAAACTTCCACTCTCCACCCGAGCAGAGTGGAGGACATGGAATGAGCACGGTACTGGGGCAGATCGCCTCGACGTCCGTCGAGATCGGTGGCAAGGAGATCACCTTCGAGACGGGCAAGCTCGCCAAGCAGGCGGACGGCGCAGTCGCCGTTCGCTCCGGCGACACAATGGTTCTGGCGACGGCCGTCGGCCGTCCCGAGGCGCGCGAGGGAGCGGACTTCTTCCCGCTCACCGTCGACGTCGAAGAGCGCGCGTACGCCGCGGGGAAGATCCCCGGCGGCTTCTTCAAGCGGGAGGGTCGCGCCACCGAGCGTGCGACGCTGACCGCACGCATGATCGACCGCCCGATCCGGCCGCTCTGGCCGAAGGGCTTCCGCAACGAGGTGCAGGTGATCTGCACCGTCCTGTCAGCCGACCTGATCACGCCGCACGACATCCTCTGCATCAACGGCGCCTCGGCGGCCCTGATGCTCTCGCCGCTGCCGTTCTTCGGCCCGGTGGGCGCGGTGCGTGTCGGCCGGATCGACGGGGAGTTCGTCCTCAATCCGACGCACGAGCAGAACTTCGAGGAGTCGGCGCTCGACCTGATCGTCGTCGGCACGAAGGACGGCCTGACGATGATCGAGGCCGGCGCGTCCGAGGTTTCCGAGGACGTGCTGCTCGAGGCGTTCGAGCTCGCGCACGCCGAGATCCGCAAGCTTTGCGAGGCGCAGGAGGATCTGCGCCGTCAGGCGGGCAAGCCGAAGTGGCTCGACCTGGACGTGACCTCGGAGATCGAGGGCTCGCACGGGCACGTGATCTGGGAGCGGATCCAGCAGGATGGTCTCCGTGAGGCTGCGTCGGTCGAGTCGACGATCCTGGCCGAGCTCGCACCGGAGCTCTCGATGGACTCGGGCGACGAGGACATCCAGCGGCAGGTGCAGGTCAAGGCCAGCGTCGCGATGCTGCTCGAGAAGCAGCGGCTCGCGGCCGTGGAAGGCCCAGTGCGGGAGCAGTTCGAGACCGATCTCCGCGCCCTGACGGACGCCGAGGACGACTCGAAGGAGCTCAAGTCCGCCAAGCGGCACCTGCTCTTCGACCGGATCGTCGACACCGTCGAGCTGCCCTTCCCGGTCGGCCCCGCGACGGTCGACGGCGACAGCCCGACGGTGAAGGACTCGCTGACGAAGAGCTATGTCAAGAAGGCGGCGGAGGCGATCTACAAGGATCTCGTCCGGAAGAAGATCGCGATCGAGAAGCGCCGGCCCGACGGTCGCGCCACCGACGAGATCCGGCCGATCGAGTGCGAGGTGACAGTCAGTCCCCGCGCGCACGGCACGGGCCTCTTCCAGCGCGGTCAGACGCAGGTGCTTTCGCTGCTGACGCTCGGTACCGCAAAGGAGGGTCAGCGCATCGACGACCTTTCGCTCGAGACCGACCGCCGCTTCATGCACCACTACAACTTCCCGCCCTACTCGGTCGGGGAGACGGGCTTCATGCGGGGCCCGAAGCGGCGCGACATCGG
>JBDSOJ010000264.1:0-22916 GCA_039914895.1 Gaiellaceae bacterium | reverse complement strand
TACATCATCCCGCCCATGCCGCCCATGTCGGGCATGCCGGCACCGGCGCCGGCCTTCTCGGGCGCCTCGGCGACGATCGCCTCGGTCGTGAGGATGTTCTTCGCGATCGACGCGGCGTTCTGCAGCGCCGAGCGCGTCACCATCGTCGGATCGATGATCCCGGCCTTGACCAGGTCCTCGACCTCGCCCGTGTCGACGTTCAGGCCCTGGCCCTTGGTGGCCGAGCGAACCTGGTTGACGACGACCGAGCCCTCGAGCCCGGCGTTGTAGGCGAGCTGACGCAGCGGCTCCTCGAGGGAGCGAGCGATGATCTGCGCACCCGTCTTCTCGTCGCCCTCGAACGTGTCGAGCTTGATCGAGCCGACCGCCTGCAGGAGCGCGACCCCGCCGCCCGGCACGATGCCCTCCTCGAGGGCGGCGCGGGTGGCCTGGAGCGCGTCCTCGACGCGGTGCTTCTTCTCCTTCATCTCCGTCTCGGTGGCAGCGCCGACCTTGACGACGGCGACGCCGCCGGCCAGCTTCGCGAGCCGCTCCTGGAGCTTCTCGCGGTCGAAGTCGGAATCGGTGTTCTCGATCTCGGACTTGAGCTGCTTGATCCGGGACTTGATCGCCTCGGCGTTACCGGCACCGTCGATGATCGTCGTCGTGTCCTTCGTGACGACGATCCGGCGGCCGCGGCCGAGCTGCGCGATCTTCGTGTTCTCGAGCTTGAGGCCCATCTCCTCGGTGATCACCTCGGCGCC
Organism: Gaiellaceae bacterium; assembly: GCA_039914895.1. Classification (GTDB taxonomy): domain Bacteria; phylum Actinomycetota; class Thermoleophilia; order Gaiellales; family Gaiellaceae; genus Gaiellasilicea. Next base: position 22,173 of record JBDSOJ010000264.1, on the reverse strand, counting down.
GCTGAGGATCGCAATGTCCTCGAGCATGCGCTTGCGGCGGTCGCCGAAGCCAGGAGCCTTGACCGCGACGGCCGTGAAGGTGCCGCGGAGCTTGTTGACGACGATCGTCGCGAGCGCCTCGCCCTCGACGTCCTCTGCCACGATCAGCAGCGGGCGACCGGCCTGGATCACCTGCTCGAGCACGGGCAGGAGGTCCTTAACCGACCCGATCTTCTGGTTCGCGACCAGGATGTACGGATCGTCGAGCACGGCCTCCATGCGCTCGGCGTCGGTGATCATGTACGGCGAGAGGTAGCCCTTGTCGAACTGCATCCCCTCGGTGAACTCGAGCTCGAGCCCGAACGTCTGGCCCTCCTCGACGTTCACAACGCCGTCCTTGCCGACCTTCTCGATCGCATCCGCGATCACGTCGCCGATCTCGCGCTCGCGCGCCGAGATCGTCGCGACCCGGGCGATGTCTTCCTTGCCCGAGACCTGCTTGGACTGCTTCTTCAGGTCCGCGACGACGGCCTCGACGGCCGCCTCGATGCCGCGCTTGATCCCCATCGGGTTCGCGCCGGCGGCCACGTTCTTCAGGCCCTCGCGGACGATCGCCTGGGCGAGCACGGTCGCGGTCGTCGTGCCGTCACCGGCGACGTCGTTGGTCGCCGTGGCGACCTCGCGAATCAGCTGTGCACCCTGGTTCTCGAACGGGTCCTCGACCTCGATCTCGCGGGCGATCGTGACACCGTCGTTCGTGATCGTCGGCGCGCCGTACTTCTTGTCCAGCACGACGTACCGGCCCTTCGGGCCGAGCGTCACCTTGACCGTGTCGGCGAGGATGTTCACGCCGCGCTCGAGCGCGCGCCGTGCGTCCTCGTTGAACTTGATCTCTTTGTGAGCCATTTGCGTTCCTCCCTAATCCCTAGGCTCTGCTTGTTTAGACCGCGGCGCGGTCGCCGACGACCTTCGCGAGGACGTCCGACTCGCGCAGAATCAGCACGTCGTCCGAGCCGAGCTTGATCTCGGTCCCGCCGTACTTGGAGAAGATGACCTCGTCACCCTCCTCGATGTCCATCTTGATGTACTCCCCGTCCTCGTCGCGCGAGCCGGGACCGACTGCGAGGATACGGCCGCGCTGCGGCTTTTCCTTCGCGGTGTCGGGCAGCACGATGCCGCTGACCGTGATCTCCTCTTCTTCGAGAACCTCCACGATCAGCCGGTCACCAAGAGGCTGCAAATTCATGTGATGCCTCCTCGTTCCTTGACTTTGTGACAGTGATTGGCACTCTACCTGTGAAAGTGCCGACGGCATCTTACACGCTCTGGAGCCGCGTGCGAGCGGAGCCCGGCTCCGGCACCCTCGAACCTGTCACAAACTGCCGATGAGGCGCGAGTTCTCCGCCGGCGGCGTGCTCGTGCGTCGGCTGCGCGGTCGCTGGTGGCTCGCGGCGATCCGGCCGAGCGGCAAGCCGGAGGGGATCTGGGCCCTGCCGAAGGGGCTGATCGACCCCGGCGAGACCGGCGCCGAGACCGCTGTGCGCGAGGTCGCGGAGGAGACGGGACTCATCGGCCGGCTCGAGGGCAAGCTCGGCGACGTCCGCTACGTCTACACCCGTCGCGGCGAGCGCGTCTTCAAGGTCGTCAGCTTCTTCCTGCTCCGCTACACCCAGGGTCGGATCGGGGAGCTGCCGCCCGGAATGGAGCTCGAGGTTGCCGAGGCGCGCTGGCTTCCGCTCGACGAGGCACCACGCCTGCTTGCCTACGGCGGCGAGCGGGAGATCGCTAAGAAGGCAGCCGCCGCTCTATGATCGTCGCGCCGGCCATGTTTGCTCTCAACTTCTATTCGCCACTGGTCGCCGACCAGCTGCGCACGCACCGCAAGACGGCGACGATCCGGCTCGGCGACAAATCGGCGAAGTACAAGAAGGGCATGATCGTGACGGTGCTCGTGGGCGTCCGCTACGGGCAGCGCGAGAAGATCTTCGACGCCGTGATCGACAAGGTCGAGGTGAAGTCGATCGGCGAGCTCTCGCCGCGCGAGATCGAGCACGACAACCCGGAGATTCGCCGGCCGGACGAGATGGTGCGTTTCCTCGGCCAGCTCTACAACCGCCCGGTCGCGGAGGACGAGACAGTGACGGTGATCCGCTTCTCTCAGATCATCGGCAGCATGTTCTAGGAGCGCCGCCGTAGGATGGGGCAGGAGCGCCCGTGACCTCCTCCGCCCGCACGCCGCTGCTCGTGGTGGCCGACGACGACCCGGCCGAGCGCGGCCTGATCGAGGAGGAGCTGCAGCGGCGCTACGGGGCCGACTACACCGTCCGGATCTGCGCGACCGCGGAGCTGGCTGAGGTTCTCGACGCGGCCGCAGCCGACGGCGACGACGTCGCCCTGGCGCTCGCGGCCGGCAAGGAGGGGGCGGAGCTGCTCGCCCGGATGCGTGGCCGCTTTCCGACGGCGCGGCGCGGCGTCCTGATCCCGTGGCTGGGCTGGAGCCGCCGCGGTGTCAGCGAGCTCGTCCTGCGCGGCATGGCACGCGGCTGGATCGACCTCTACGTGATCCGGCCGACACGGCCGAGCGCGCGGCGCGTGCGGCACTCGCGCTGCAGGAGGAGACCGGAGTGTTCGCGGCCGAGCATCCCGAGTGGCCGCGCTTCCGGGCCGGCCTCAACACCGGCAAAGGCGTCGGTCGGCGTGCTCGGCACCGGCAGCGGCCGCACCTACAGCGCGATCGGCGACACCGTCAACGTCGGCTCCCGGATCGAGGGGCTGGCGCCGCCAGGCGGCGTCGCGATCAGCGCCGAGACGGCCAGGAGCCTCAGGGCGCCGAGACGGAACCGCTCGACACCGTGCACGTAAAAGATCGCGAGGAGCCCGTCGAGGTGCTGCTGCTGCTCAAACTGCCGCGCCGTTAGCCGCGTGTAGGCCGCGCAGCGGCCCCTTCGGGAGTCTTCGTGCAGAGAGACTGGTTAGCGCCCGGGCTTGCGAATCCGGACGCCGAGCACCTCGGATGGGCGAACGGCGGCGCCGCACTCCTCACACTCGACCGCGAACGCAGACGGGAACGGTGCCGAGCACTCGGGGCAGCGATGCCGGGTCTCGCCGCCGCAGTGCGGGCATGCGATCGGCAGCTCGGCCTCACCCTCGAGGAAGTAGCGCCAGACGGAGCCGCAGGCGAGGCAGAAGCACGTGTAGTCGCCGAGCGTCTTCCGCCGTTCCTCCTGGATCCAGTTACGCTTCGGGCGCTCCTTCACTAGCGGGACTGCAGCGCGTCGAGCGCGATCGCGAGCGCGACCGCGAGCCGGCGGTCGATCGTGCGCTCGGGGTCGCCGGAGAGGTCGAGCGTGTAGCGGTCGCGCATCCCGATCGCCCGCGTCAGGTCACCGAGGTGCTGCTCACCGCGGTCGATCCGGAAGTGGAAGACGATCGGAATGAAGTCGCCGTAGGGCACCGCGTCGATCACCCGCCGCACGATCGCCCAGAACTGCGAGCGCTCTTTCGCGATCGCGAGCTCCTGCTCGTTCGCGTCCATGATCGACCAGGTCGAGCGGAGCAGCGACTTGCCGAACACCTTGCCGAGGACGCCGATCTTCTCGCCGGCGGGCGTCGTCACGTCGTAGCGGCCGCCGAACTCCATCAGCGAGCGCGCCTTGATCCGGAAGAGCTCCTCCGTCTCGTCCTCGTGGGCGAAGAAACGGATGTCCTCCTTGATCGCCATCCGCTTCTGGCGCACGAACGCGACCGGGAGCCCCTGACCGGAGATCCGGTAGAGGTTGACCAGCGGCCGGATCAGCTGCTCGATCTCGAACCGGTCGGCGTCGAAGACGGTGCTCACCGCTCCATCCTATGTGCGTCGATAAAGTGCAGCCGTCGTTCAACCGCGGGGGTAGACGCATGGCGGTACGTGAGGCGCAGCCGGTCGGCTCGCTGAGTGAAGTACGGGAGGCGGGCCTCGATCGCGAGGATCTGCTCGGCGTCTACCGCAACCTGCTCGTCACCCGCGGGATCGAGGAGCGCGGCCACATCCTCTACAAGCAGGGGAAGATCCCGGGGTCGTTCTACACCGGGCGCGGGAACGAGGGCGCCGCTGTCGGCGTCGCGACCGCGATGGGCCTGGAAGACGTCGGCACGCCGCTGCACCGCGACATGGGCGTCCACGTCACGCGCGGCGTCGAGCCGTGGCGGATCTTCGCGCAGTACATGGGCCGCGAGGGCGGCCCCACGCGCGGCCGTGACGGCAACGTGCACATGGCCGACGCGCGCCTCGGGATGATCGCGATGGTCAGCCACCTGCCGGCGATGATGCCCGTGGCCGTCGGCTGCGCGCTCGCGTTCCGGATCCGGGAGGAGAAGCGCGTCGCGGTCGGCTGGTCCGGCGAGGGCGCGATGGCCCGAGGCGACGCGCACGAGGCGATGAACTTCGCCGGCGTCCGCCAGCTTCCGGTCGTGTTCATCTGCGACAACAACCAGTGGGCCTACTCGACGCCGACGCACCTCGGCTATGCGATCGAGCACCTGGCCGACCGCGCCGCGGCCTACGGCTTCGAGGGCGTCGTCGTCGACGGCACCGACGTGCTCGCCGTCTATCGCGAGGCCAAGGCGGCGATCGAGAAGGCACGCAACGGTGGCGGCCCGACCCTGCTCGAGCTGAAGACGCTGCGGATGGAGGGGCACGCCGTCCACGACGACGCCTTCTACGTCCCCAAGGAGCTCTTCGAGGAGTGGGCGAAGAACGATCCGCTCGAGCGCTTCCGCACCTGGCTGCGTGAGAACGCCGAGCTGACGGGCGAGGAAGAAGAGGAGATCTCGAGCCGCGTCAAGAAGCTCCTGAACGACGCGCTCACCCAGGCGGAGGAGTCGCCGCTGCCCGATCCGGGGACGCTGCTCGAGGGCGTCTACGCGACCCCGGAAGATCTCGACACGCCCCACCACAAGTAATGGCCGAGAAAACGTATCTCCAGGCGATCAGCGACGGGCTCCGGCAGGAGATGCGCCGCGACGAGCGCGTCTTCGTGATCGGCGAGGACGTCGGCGTCTACGGTGGCGCCTTCAAGGTGACGCTCGGCTTCCAGGAGGAGTTCGGTCCCTGGCGCGTACTCGACGCGCCGCTCGCCGAGACGGCGATCCTCGGCGCCGCCACGGGCGCGTCGATCATGGGCATGCGCCCGGTCGCCGAGATGCAGTTCGCCGACTTCATCTCCTGCGGTTGGGATCACCTCGTCACCGTCGCCGCGAAGCAGCGCTTTCGCGCCGGCACGCCGATCCCGATCGTGGTGCGGCTCCCTTCCGGCGGCGGGTTCTCGGGCGGCCCGTTCCACTCGCAGAATCCGGAGAGCTCGTTCGCGCACATCCCCGGCCTCAAGTGCGTCTGCCCGGCAACGCCGGAGGATGCGAAGGGACTGCTGGTCGCCGCGATCGAGGATCCGAACCCCGTCCTTTTCTTCGAGCACAAGCACCTCTACCGGCGGATCAAGGCCGAGGTGCCCGACGAGCGCTACGTGACCCCGATCGGGAAGGCACGCACGCACGTCGAGGGCGACGATGTCTCCGTGATCACCTGGGGCGCGATGGTCTACACGGCGGAGGAGGCCGCGAAGCAGCTCGACGCGGACGGCGTCTCGGTCGAGGTGATCGACCTGCGCACGGTGATGCCGTGGGACAAGGAGGCGGTGCTCGCGAGCGTGCGCAAGACCTCGAAGGTGATCGTGCTGCACGAGGACAACCGCACCGGCGGCTTCGGCGCCGAGATCGCCGCGACGATCGCCGAGGAGGCGTTCGAGGACCTCGATGCGCCCGTGCGGCGGATCGCCGCGCCCGACTGCCCGGTGCCGTTCTCGCCGGTGCTCGAGAAGGCGTTCATCCCGCAGATCGAGGACGTCGTGCAGGGACTCAGACAGCTGGCGGAGTACTAGTGTTCCGTCCCGCACATCACTTGGACTCTGCGGGCGTCTGGCCGCGCCTGGCGGCAGCCGGCACCCGCCAGACCCCCAGCCACTCCGCCGAGTGGCAACCGACATACGAGACGGAGCACTAGGAGAGCAGATGTCGACGGGAACGCAGACCGAGGTCGTCATGCCCCAGATGGGTGTGTCCGTCTCCGAGGGGACGGTTACGAAGTGGCTCAAGTCCGAGGGCGAGCACATCGCCCGGGACGAGTCGCTGCTCGAGATCTCGACCGACAAGGTCGACACCGAGGTGCCGAGCCCCGGTGAGGGCATCGTCGTCCAGATCCTCGTGCAGGAGGGCGAGACGGTCGATGTCGGCACCGTGCTCGCCGTGATCGCGCCGGAGGGAGCGGCGCCGGCCGCGGCGCCGGAAGCGCCACCCGAGCCGGCCACCCAAGCCGCCGCCGACGCGTCCGAGGCAGCGGCGAGCGAGACCGCCGAGCCAACCGCTCCCACTCCTCCACCCACTCCCGCTCCGGCAGCCGCTCCGGCCTCCGGCAACGGCCGCACGTTCGTCTCCCCGGTCGTGGCGCGGATCGCGTCCGAGCACGGGGTCGACCCGAACGCCGTCCAGGGCACCGGCACCGGAGGCCGCGTGACGAAGAAGGACATTCTGGCCTTTGTCGAGTCTGACGCCTCGACAGAGGCTCCGCCGGCCGCAGAGCCCGCGGCGCCGCCTCCCGCCGCGGCGGAGCCCGCCGCACCGGTTGCACAAGCGGCACCGACGCCGGCGCCGCCGGCCGCCCCAGCTCCAGCTCCAGCTCCAGCGGCCGTTCCCACGCCTATCGAACCGGCGCAGCCTGTTGGAGCCGGCGAGGCCGAAGAGCCGATGTCCCCGATGCGCAAGGGCATCGCCGAGCACATGCGCCGCTCGCTCGACACCTCCGCGCACGTGACGAGCGCGATCGAGGTCGACATGTCGAAGGTCGTCGCGATCCGGAAGAAGCTGAAGGCCGAGTACGAGCAGGCCTACGGCGTCAACCCGACCTACCTCTCCTTCGTCGCGCGCGCGACCGTCGAGACTCTGCGCGAGTACCCCTGGATCAACGGCGAGATCCGCGGCGACAAGATCGTCACCCGCAACTACGTCAACCTCGGCTTCGCGGTCGAGCTGACCGACGGCAAGGGGCTGATCGTGCCGGTGCTGAAGCACACCGAGGGCCTCAACCTGCTCGGGCTCGCCCGCGGCGTCGCCGAGATCGCGAAGCGCGCCCGCGAGAAGAAGCTGATGCCCGACGACGTCCAGGGCGGCACGTTCACGATCACGAACCCGGGCGGCTACGGCACCTTCCACGGCACCCCCGTGATCAGCCAGCCGCAGGCGGGCATCCTCGGCACCTACGCGGTCGTGAAGCGCCCCTGGGTCGTGACCGACGAGCTCGGCCAGGACGTGATCGCGATCCGTGCGATCATGAACCTGACGCTGACGTACGACCATCGCCTGGTCGACGGCGCCCTCGCGGGCCGCTTCCTCAGCTCGCTGCGCGAGAAGCTCGAGAACTGGGGCGAGAGCGACTACTAGCGTCGTCACGACTGTGCCGTCAGAGCTGGAGGCGGAGATGCTCTGCGGCCTCCTTCGTTCGAACGGCATGAAGTGCGAGCACGTGGGCGCGCGTTCGATCGACGAATTCGGCGGACCGTACGAGATCCGGGTCGCAGCCGATGATCTTGACGCGGCTCGTGAGCTGGACGCTACGGTCCAGGAATGAAGGGCGCGTACGTGATGAACCTCGGGGTCGTCCCCTACGCGGAGGCGTGGGAGCTGCAGCGCTCGCTCGCCGGCGCCGTCTCACAGGGTGCGATCCCGGATACGATTCTGTTGCTCGAGCATCCGCCGACGGTGACCACCGGCCGCAGGACAGATGACTCTGAGCTGCACATTCCGGCCGGCGCCGACGTCGACGTCGTCGAGACCGATCGCGGCGGCAAGTCGACCTTTCACGGGCCCGGCCAGCTCGTCTGCTACCCGATCTTCGACCTGAAGCGGCACGGCCAGGACGTGAAGCGCTACTGCCGTGACCTCGAGGAGGCACTGATCGTCACGCTCGCGAAGCTCGGCGTCGAGGGGCGCCGGATCGACGGCCTCACAGGTGTCTGGCTGACCCGGCCGCCGCGAAAGATCGCCTCGATCGGAATTCACATCTCGCGTTGGGTGACGACGCACGGCTACGCGCTCAACGTCGACCTCGATCCGGCGCCGTTCACGCAGTGGATCACGGCGTGCGGGCTCGAGGACGCCGCGTTCACGACGGTCGCGACGGAGCTCGGCCGGCCCGTCTCGGTGGACGAGGTCCGCGCGCCCGCACTCGACGCTCTGGCGCAGATCTTCGAGCTCGAGCTCGAGGAGCTGCCGGCCGATGGCGTCCACGGCCTCTGGCCGCAGCCGGTGCACGCGCAGCTCGCCTCGCGCTGAGATTCGGCGCACTCCCGTCACAGCTCTGTGACATAATGAGTGCCATAATGGCGAAGATGGTGCGCACGTCGATCATGGCCGACGGCGAGCTGCTCGCGCAGCTGCGTTCGATCGCGAAGGACGAGGGCATCTCGCTCGGCGAGGTGATCCGACAGGGGCTCGAGTGGCGAGCCCGAACCCGCCGGCGGGTTCCGAGCTTTATCGGTGCGGTCGCCTTCGGCGGCGGCACCGACGATGCGGCGTCGCGCGACGAGGAGATCATCCTCGAATGGGTTCGGAAGAAGGACGAGCGGCGGCGGCGTGACGCTGGTCTGTGATTCGAGCGTCGTCATCGCGGCGCTGAACCGCCGAGATCCCGATCACGATCGCTGCGCCAACCTACTGAGCACGAGCTCGGCCACAACGATTCCGGCGCCTGTGATCGTCGAAGTCGACTGGGTCGCGCGCAGTCGCGGTGCTGCCACGGCGATCGACGCTCTCCTCGCGAGCATCGACGAGCGCGACGTGATCGTGGTGAATCTCGACGAGGAGGACTACCGGCGCGTGCGCGCGCTCCAGCGCCGCTACGCCGACCTCCCGCTCGAGTTCGTCGACGCAGCCGTCGTCGCCATTGCCGAGCGCCTCGAGCAGACGACCATCGCGACGCTCGACCGCCGCCACTTCTCCGTCATCCAGCCCCTCCACGCACCGGCGTTCGAGCTGGTGCCGTCACTAGACTGACCGGGATGGAGACGTCGCTGCCCGTCGCCGAGCGCCCCCGCCGACCCGAGTGGATGAAGGTTCGTGCGCCCAGCGCGGACGGGCAGTTCTACGACGTCAAGAAGCTGCTGCACGGGCTCTCGCTGAACACCGTCTGCGAGGAGGCACGCTGCCCCAACATCGCCGAGTGCTGGGGCCGCGGCACGGCGACCTACCAGATCCTCGGCGACACCTGCACCCGCGCCTGTCGCTACTGCTACGTCCACTCCGGCAAGCCGGAGGACGCGCCCGACCCGCTCGAGCCGCTGCGCGTCGGTCAGGCGGCCGCGCAGATGAAGCTGAAGCACGTCGTCGTCACCTCCGTCGACCGCGACGACATCCCGGACCGCGGCGCACGCCACTTCGCCGCCACGATCCGCGCGATCAAGATGAAGCTGCCGGACGCGAGCGTCGAGGTGCTGACGCCGGACTTTCTCGGCGTCGAGGAGGAGGCGCTCCGAACCGTGCTCGCTGCACGGCCCGAGGTCTTCAACCACAACATCGAGACCGTCCGCCGCCTGCACCGGAAAATGCGCGGCGCGAAGGCGAGCTACGACAGGGCCCTCTGGCTGCTCAAGCGCGCGAAGGAGCTCGCCGCCTACGCTGAGCCCGCTCACCCCCTGCTGACGAAGTCGGGGATCATCGTCGGCCTCGGCGAGACGAACGACGAGGTCGTCGAGACGATGCGCGACCTCCGTGCGCAGGACGTCGACGTGGTCACGATCGGCCAGTACCTGCAGCCGAGCCCCAAGCACGCGGTGATCGACCGCTGGGTGCATCCTGACGAGTTCGGATGGATGCGCGAGCAGGGTGAGGCGCTCGGTTTCGGCTCCGTCTTCGCCGGCCCGCTCGTGCGCTCGAGCTACCGCGCGGACGAGCAGCGCCACGCCGCCGCAACGGGGCGAGGCGCGGTCGCTTACTGAGACCTACGGAACGGCCGTGTGGTCGTCGAGGAAGCTCCGCGCGCTCCCGGTGTCGACGCGGTACGCGAACCCGGAGCCCTTGCAGTTCGCGTTGAGCACGAACGAGTTGACGCCGACGATCTTGCCCTCGTGGATGACGGGGCCACCGGAGTCGCCGAAGCAGGTACCGCCGGAGCCGCCGTGTCCGACCCTGGATTGCTCGAGTAGTGCAGGTTGAAGCCGCCGGTCAGCGCGCTCGTCAGGTTGACCAGGCTGACCGTGCCGGCCATCCGGACGCGGACACTGGAAGCCCGAGGCTTCACGCTCTGGTGGCCGTAACCGACGACGGTGAGCTCGACGTTCTGCCGGCCGCGCCGCGTCGCCAGTGGATCGAGGTAGCCGGCAGTCGCGAGTTGACCGTACGGACCGCTCCGCGTGGCGTCGAGCTCGACGACGCCGACGTCGTGCGTGATCGGGAGCGTCAGCCCGCCGGTCCAGCTCGGATGCGAGATCGGCGTCCCGGTCGCGTCGCCCGTGCACGGATAGCCGGTGAAGCCGGCACACGGCATGCCCGCCGTCCAGCCGGCGGCGGGCGGGATCGGACCGGCGTCGAACCAGACGACCGCCCGCGCGGCGGGCGCTTCCGTGCAGTGGGCGGCGACGAGGAACGTGTCCTCGTCGATCTGCGAGCCCGTGCAGCGCCAGAGCGGCACCCCGGCTGCGTTGTGGAACGAGACAAGACCGACCCACGGGTGGGCGTTTCCGTCGGGCTCGCCCTACTGGACAGCCGCCGCCGGGCCGACGAACGCCACCAGCACCGCCACCGCCGCCAGCGGTACGAATCGTTTGCGCATCAGGCTCTCTCCGCTCGTTGAGATGTGATCGCCCACGTCCGCAGACGGTCCCGCACCGTAGTCGGGCGACGACAGGCCGAACCCCCTCGAAGGGGGTTTCCAACACTCCGCCGCTGTGGCTTGATCTGAGCAGGAGGAAGAATGCGCGTCGTTGCCGCTGCTGTGCTCATGTTGGCGCTCACGGTCTCAGCCGCGGGAGCGACCACGCCGCGGCACGCCGCGCTGAGGCTCGAGTCGGTCGCTCCGCTCGTCGTCAGGGGCGAGCGGTTCGGGGCGCGGGAGCCGGTTCTGCTCACCTACCTCGCCGCCGATGGGAAACGCCGCGTGATCGGCGTGCGGGCGAAGCCGACCGGTGGCTTCCGTGCGTCGTTCGGGCTCCGGCTCGACCGCTGCGCCGTCTTCACCGTTCGCGCCGCGGGTGTTCGCGGCAGCCGGGCCGTATTGCGGGTCGAGCCGGCGTGCAAGCGCAAGCGCCGGCCGAAGCGGTGACTACCCGTGCGGCTTTGCCATCTTCCGGTAGTCGAGCGCCTCGTCGAGGGTCGCATCGTCGACGCCCTCCTCGCTGGCGACCTCGCGCAGCGAACGGCCGGACGCCGCCGCCTTCTTGACGATCTCGGCGGCCTTGTCGTAGCCGATGTGCGGGTTGAGCGCGGTGGCCGCTGAGAGCGTCAGCTCGGCGTAGCGCTCGTTCTGCTCCCGGTTCGCCTCGATCCCGTCGACGCACTTCTCCGCCAGCAGCCTGGCTGCCGAGGCGAGCAGCTTGATCGAGCCGAGCAGGTTGCGGGCCATCAGCGGAACGAACACGTTGAGCTCGAAGTGGCCCTGAAGGCCGCCGACGGTGATCGCCTGGTCGTTCCCGATCACCTGCGCCGCCACCTGAGTGACGACCTCGGGGATGACCGGGTTGACCTTGCCGGGCATGATCGAGCTGCCCTTCTGGAGCTCCGGCAGGAAGATCTCCGCGAGTCCCGCGCGTGGGCCGGAGCCCATCAGCCGGAGGTCGTTGGCGATCTTCGTCAGGCTGACGGCGACGACCTTGAGCGCGCCCGAGGCCTCGACGAGCCCGTCGCGAGCCGCCTGCGACTCGAACGGATCGGCCGGCGGCGAGATGTGGAGGCCGGTGTCGGCGGTGAGCAGGTCGCGCACCTTCGCGGCGAAATCGGGGTGCGTGTTCAGGCCAGTGCCGACGGCGGTGCCCCCGAGCGGGATCTGGCCGAGCCGCTTGCGGCTGTCGCGAACCCGCTCGATCCCCTCGCGCACCTGCGCGGCGTAGCCGCCGAACTCCTGGCCGAGCGTCACGGGAACCGCGTCCATCAGGTGCGTGCGGCCCGACTTGACGACGTCGTCGAACTGCTTCGCCTTCGCCTCCAACGAGGCGGCGAGCGTGTCGAGCGCCGGCAGCAGGTCGTGCTCGAGCTCGCCGAGCGCGGCGAGGTGCACGGCGGAGGGGAAGACGTCGTTCGAGCTCTGGCCCATGTTGACGTCGTCGTTGGCGTGCACGCCCTCGCCGGCGAGCGAGGCGATCACCTCGTTCGCGTTCATGTTCGAGCTGGTGCCGGAACCGGTCTGGAAGACGTCGATCGGGAACTGGTCGTCGTGCTCGCCCGCCGCGATCGCGTCGCCGGCCGCGGCGATCCGCTCCGCCTTCTCGGCGTCGAGGAGACCAAGCTCGGCGTTCGCGCGTGCCGCGGCGGCCTTGATCCGGCCGAGCCAGCGGGCGACGGGCACCGGGATCGGCTCGCCGGAGACGGGGAAGTTGGCGACCGCCTTGCGCGTCTCGCCGCCCCACAGCTCCCGCTCGATCTCCGTGCTCACGGGGCGGAAGTGTACCCGCCGCCGAACGCGGCTCTGAGCGCCTCCGTGGGTGCACCGCCCCCGACGTACCGAGACGTTCCGTCGTCCCGCAGCTCCTGCGCGCCTGCAAGGAGAGCCCCGTAGGCCACCTTCGCCAGGGCGCCGCCGGTCGAGACGCGGCGGACGCCGGCCGCCTCCAACTCGGAGACCGTGGGGCCGTTCGGCAGCGCGAGCACGTTCACTGGCACCCCGACGGCGGCCACGACCGCCGCGATCGAACCGAGGTCGGCGAGCCCCGGCGCGTAGACGACGTCGGCACCGGCCTCGCGGTATGCGAGCAGACGCGCGATCGTGTCGTCGAGGTCGTTGACGCCGTGGAGGTTGTTTTCCGCCCTGGCGGTGAGCACCAGCGGCTCGGAGAGCTGATGCGCAGCGGCGGCCGCGATCGCGACCCGCTCGGCGGCAGCACCGACGTCGTCGATCCGATCGGTCGCGGGGTCGTAGTCCTCAATCGAGCAGCCCGCTGCGCCGGCCTCCGCCAGCAGGGCAACGGTCGACGCGACGCCGCCCGACGCCTCCGGATAGCAGCGCTCGCTGTCGACGTTCAGCGGCAGCACCGTCGCCGCGGCGAGCTGCGCGACGTGGGCGACGAGCTCGTCACGCGTCACCTGCATGTCGAGCTTCCCGAGCGACCAGGCAAGCCCGGCGCTCGTCGTCGCGAGCGCCTCGAAGCCGAGCGAGGCGAGCAGCTTCGCCGAGCCGACATCCCACGGGTTCGGGAGGACGAAGAGCCGCCCGCGCTCGTGCAGTTCGCGAAAACGGGCTGATCCGGACGGAGACATGCGGAGAGCCTAAGTCCCTCTGGTCTTGGGAGGCGGGCCGACCCTTCAGGGGTTTGCGCGCCAGGAGATCCGCGGGAGCGGATCCCCTGGCATGCGACGGCAAAAAATATGGCGAGAGCCGGACTTGAACCGGCGACACCACGGTTTTCAGCCGTGTGCTCTACCAACTGAGCTACCTCGCCTCGTAACCATGCGCCTTTGCGGGCAAAATGCACACGGCTGAGCAGATAGTAGCGTCCCACCTGAACGGCCTACGCCTCGACTCCGGCCTTGCATCGCGTGGCTCGAGCTCGCTCCGGCTTCGGCGGCTGCTCTCGGTCGGCCAGGACGACTTCGCGGGCGCCTTCAAGGAGCTTATTCGACGCTCTACGTAGCCGACTCGATGTAGGTCTGACACAGAGCCTCGAAGGCGCGCGGCAAGCCTGACGCGGGCTCAAGTTCCTTACAGGGCGACCGATGACCGCCAGGACACTATTCTCAACTCTTGGGAGACCGTTCGGTTGGCAGATGGTTTATGGCGTGGGTCTCGCGACGGGTGGTTGAAGCATCCACATCACTTGAACGGAGGAGGACATGCCCGTCTGGCTAATCGTTCTACGGGTGCCCGTAGGGCTCTTTCTCGCAGTGATGCTGCGAGGTTGGGTTGCTGCCACACGTGACTACGAGAACATCGCAGCCCACGCTCATCGCGACGCGAGAAGGCAGCTTGACCGGGAGACAGGGGCGGCGCGGCCATCGGATCGGATCGCGCCCGCCATCGTCTCTTCGGGGCAACGGGGTGAGGAACCGCTCGATCATCCTCTTGCGCGCCTGCTAGCAGCCGACGAGGGCTGGTTCGAACATGAAAAGATTGCTGAGAGCAAGCGCGGCCTTCACGAGGCGGCTGCCCTGCACGGAGAAGCGACTGATCGGGCCGCTGCTGAGATGTTGGAGGAGATGTGCGCTCACACCCGGACGATGCCTTTCGCCTCACGCGGGAGCAGACCGGCGACTTGGCCGCGGCGGCGAAAGTCCGCTTTCGTGTGTGGGAGGCACAGACACGCGCCCTAGACGACGAAACGTTCAAGCAGGCCGCGCACGCGACCGCGGCCGACGATGTGATGAGCACCGACTACTTCGCGGATGACGGTTGTCATCGCCGAAGCGCGAACGGCGCGGCCTCACTCAACCAGAGCTTCCGAAAGACGCTTTCGCCGACTTTTCGCGCCTGAACGCGCGGATCGCTAAAGGAGACGTTAGCGACAAGACCCGCCGCTCCGCCGCGCTCGCTGAAGCTGCCTGGATGATTGGCCTCGCGCGCGAGGAGCGCACCTGAACCCTGCTACGTCACCTCGTCATCTTCCTGATCGGAGTGACCTTGCCCGTGACAACGTCGGTCTCCCCTACCTCGAGTTCCGTGATCGGAGCTTCGTAGAGTTGCTCGAGAGCGGCAGCCAGGCACTGGCGCGGTTCCGCGTAGAGGTCTTCAACGGTGATCCCAAACGCTCTGGCGATCGCTAGGGCCGTATCGGCACTTGGGCGACTCCGGCCGGTGTAGATAGCGTGCATCGATTGACGCGCGATACCTACCTCGCGAGCTAACCGCTGCTGCTCGACGAGAAACATGCCAGCGAGCCGGCGAATGTTCTCTGCGACGTGATGAACCAAGAGCCTCCCGGGGTTGGGTGAGGCACCTTACCTCGGTGAACCCTGGCAACAACGTGCCGCTGAAGGAGTGACCCTCGTAGCCGACGTCTCCGGCGGCCGAGAGTGAGGCGCCGGGAAGCGCGAGCAGACCGACGACCGCGCACGTTGCCGCCGCCGCTGCCCGCAGGACACCCGCGCCGCAAATCCCACCCCTATCCCCACCCGAGGTCGAGTGGGAGGGAATTGGCGTAGCGTACGCCGCGGCGGCCCGGGAAGCAAGCGCTTTTCGGGTCGGCCCCTCACGTGGAGGAGGGTTCGACTAGGGTTCGCGCCGTAGCCACCGTCTTTCGTCTCCACGGACGTGCGAGCCTCGCGATCTCGGACACCAACCCAGGCGTACTTGCCTTGGCGCGCTCGCACATGGACCCTTACGAACCCGTCCCGGGAAGCGTCGACGATGCTCTACTCATCCTCGAGCCCGCTGCTCCTGGTGAATCGCCCCGCTTCGAAGATCTGCAAAACCCGGCCGGTGACGACGTCGTCACGGCGGCGGCCGGCGATCGCTACTACCTTCTCCTCGGCGGGCGGTGGTGCAGCCTTCCACGTTCGATCGACGAGCGGCGATTCGTCTACCAAGAGGGCTTCCCGCTTGCGCGCCTGTTTCGGCTCGCCGTTCGGCCCCTACTGCAGGTCCAGATGCTTGCCCACGGTGCGGCGGCGCTGCATGCGACGGCGGTCGACATCGGAGGACGGGCGCTCCTCGTGGGTGGCTGGTCCGAGAGCGGCAAGACCGAGACGGCGCTCGCGTTCCTCGAGGACGGCGCGCGCTTTCTCTCGGACAAGTGGACGATCGTGACCTCCGACGGAGTCGCCGGCGCCTTTCCCATTTCGGTCGGCATTCGCCGCTGGGTTCTCCCATACACGCCACGTCTCCGGCGTTCGCTTCCGATTGCCGCGCGGGTGCAGCTGACTGGAGCAGGCGTCGTGGCCGGGCTCGCGCGCCCGGTTCGGGGGAGGCGGCCGGCGGGACGCCTCGGTGGGGTCGTCGTCGGAGCGATCGACCAGGCAGTCGCGCTCGCGGAGCGCGCCGCCCTCAGCCCATCTCAGCTCCGTTCCTCGTACGGCCGGGCGACCGATGACGGCTGGACGGCTCCGCTCGGGGTGGTTGCCCTCCTGACGACAATCCCGTGCGGCGAGCCGGTTGTCGTCGGCGAGGGCAGCGCGGAATGGGCCGCGCGGAGGTTAGCGCGGGCGGCTGCCTTCGAGCGCCGCGGCCTCTTCGACCTCTACGAGCGCGCGAGATACCCCTTCCCGGATGGATCGAGTCGGCGAACGGAGACCGAGCGGGCAGACGAGCGCTTCCTCGTAGACGTGCTTTCGGCGACCACGATTCTCGACGTGCGAGCACCGTTTCCGACCGATCCTCGAACCGTGGCGAAAGCGATCCGTCGCGCCCTCTAGCGGAAATGCCTCGGCGCTACGAGTTCGCGCCCGGCCTCGCTCTTTCCGTCGGGGGAAGCGGGGCCGTCTTCCGTCACTTCGACGCCGAGTACGCGGCCGCGGCCGCGGCCGCGGGCTCAGCCGACGTCCAGATCCAGTTTGGCGCGCCTGCCTCCAACTGTCCGCGCGGAGTCCTCCGCGGCGGCCACAAAAGCGTACGCTGGCACGTCGATCTCGCTTCCCCGGAGAGCGAGTGGCTTCGCGCCTCGATCCAACTCGCCGGCCGCCCGCGGTCTTTCGCGCTCTCCCTCGTTCAGGGCTACGTGGTCGAGCCGCTCATCTCGGTCGCCGCCGCCCGCCGCGGGCTCGTGCTCCTCCCCGCCGCCGCCTTCTCGGAGGACGGTGGCGCCGTCATCGTCATGGGACGGTCGCGGAGCGGGAAGAGTTCCCTCGCCTTCCTCGCCCTCTCCTCCGGAAGGATGCTCCTCGGCGACGATCAGGTCCTGCTCGAAGCACCGCGTGGCTGCCGCCCGTTCCCCCGCCGTCTCCGCCTCTACCCAGATGTCCGTCGCACCGCCCCCGCTGCCCATGCGGCACTCTCATCGAGGAGGAGGCGGGGCCTCCAACTGCGGTGGGCGGCCGACGCGCTATCCCGGGGCTACGTTCGCCCCCCGATTCGCGTCGAGGCGACGGAGGTGGGGCTCGCCGCTCGTTCACCTTTGGCGATCGGCCGAGTCGTCCTCATTGAGCGGGGCGGTTCCGGTCGGGAACTTTCCGTCGCCCCGCTGGAGCGCGGCGCTGTCGTCGAGGCAGGCATCGCACTGCTCGCCGAGCAGAGGGCAAAGCTGCGGACCGTCGCAGACGAGCGCTGGAGCGGGGCGCTCGCAGCGGCTGCCGAGGCCGAGGAGGTGACGCTCCATCAGGTCCTCCAAGGGGTTCCTGCGGAACGTGTTGGTCTCCCCGCGGCGTGGGATGCGGCGCAGGCAGTCGGCGCTCTTGCCGAACATTTCAGGCTTGGGATGGCCTAGCGCGATCCGGGGACGACCGGTGCGGAGCGAAGCGATTCGCGTCCTGCGACGCCCGGCCGGGCTGTCCGACTCACCTGCTAGAGATAGTCGCTATGAGTTCGGCCTTGCCCGAATCACGGTTGAGATCACCCGGAGCCTCCATGCCTGCTCCTACGCTCGGACAACAGCAGAGAATGGTTCTGGACCGGTTCGTGGTTCGCCACCTGGCGCTCGTCCGGAGCATCGCCCACAGGGTGCGCCGCCGCGCGCCACATTTCGAGGTCCTCACGCGGGCGTGCCTGCGGCTCGTGGGCACGGCCGCGTGAGTCTCCTCCAGCTTCAGCTCGAGGGACGTGGGCTCACGACGCGCGAGTTGGAGGTGCTACGCGCAGCGGCCGAGGGCCTCTCCGCGAAAGAGACGGGCAAGACACTCTGCAAATCGGAGCACACGATCGCGACCCAGAGACGCGCGCTTCAGGCGAAGCTCGGCGCCAAGAACCTCACGCACGCGATCGCGCTCGCCTATCAGCGTGGAATCCTCTGAGGCCGTAGCGTCTGCGCCAAATACCTAGATGTGGCGATACAGAGCCACGACCGGGAACCGATAGTGGACGCAATGCGAACACGCCGCCCGATAGGCCCTCTATCCATCGCATTCCTGATCGGAGGCGCCGTTCTCGCGGCCTTCGTTCCGGGCGCGGGCCGCGCCGGGCCGATTCTCTCGCTGACGTACACCGCAACGGCCGACTCGTATGTCAGCGCCGTCTCGCCGAAGAAGGTGCACGGGTCGCTCGGGTACATGCGGGTGGACGGTGCTCCGCGGCGCGGCTACGTGCGCTTCAACGTCTCGGGCGTCACGGGAACCGTCGCCAAGGCCTGGCTCCGCCTGTACTCGCTCAAGAGCCATCCCACAGGCTTCGAGGTGCGTGGAGTGGCGGACAACTCCTGGCAAGAGTCGACGCTCAGTTACCTCAACGCCCCGCCGGCGTCCGACTCCGTGACGGCCCTCTCCGGCCCGTTTGCGACGAACTCATGGCTCTCGTTGGACGTCACGCCACTGGTACGCGGCGACGGCACGTACAGCTTCGCCTTGACCAGCGCGAGCATGAGCTACTTCACGCTCGCGACGAGAGAGCGTGGACTGGCCCGGGCTCCCCAGCTCGTGGTCGAAGAGATCGGAACGATTGACGTAACGCCGCCCTCCGCGCCAACGAATCTCGGTGCGACCGGGTCGACGGCGACCAGCATCTCCGCGGTGTGGGGCGCCTCGACGGACGACGTGGCCGTCGCCGGTTACGGGGTCTACGTCGACGGCGCTCCGGTCGGATCGGCCACCCAGCCAAGCTTCACCTTCGGCGAGTTCGCGTGTGGCCGGATCTACACCATCGGGGTCGACGCCTACGACGTCGCGGGGAACCGCTCTTCGAGGACGTCGCTCACGGTCGCCACGACAGCGTGTCCCGATACGCAGCCCCCGACCGCGCCGACGAATCTCGTGCAGAGCGACGCGACGCAGAGCACGGTCTCGCTCACCTGGACGCCCTCTTCCGACAACATCGGCGTGTTCGCTTACAGCACGTACCTGAACGGCACCCAGGTCGCGAGTACGACCGGGACGAACTACACCTTCGCGTCGCTCACCTGCGGCACCGGGTACATGCTCGCAGTCGAGGCCTACGACCTCGCGGGAAACATCTCCGCCCGGTCGAGTCTCCCCGGGGCTACGAGCGCTTGCCCCGGCGATCCTGGGACAACGTACTACGTCGACGACGCGACCGGCAATGACGCCAACGCCGGCACCTCGGAGGCGGCGCCCTGGAAGACGCTCGCGAAGGCCGGCAGCGCGCCGCTCCTCCCCGGAGACGCTTTGCTGCTCCGACGTGGAGGAAGCTGGACCGGCAGCCTTACGGTCTCACGCAGCGGCACGGCCGCCGCCCCCATCGCCGTTGGGGCCTACGGCGCGGGTGCCCAGCCGATCGTCAGCGGTGCGGGTAGCTGCGTTGTCCTCTCGGGTTCCTGGATCGTGCTCCGCGACGTTCATGCGGACAACTGTTCATGGGCGGGCGTCGAGCTGCTCGGAAGCAACGACCGCGTCGAGAACAGCCTCATCACGCGGAACGTCGCCGGCGTCGACATCAAGTCGAGCGCGCTCGACAGCAAGATCCTGGGCAACGAGATCAGGGACAACAACAAGATGTCAGTGCTCACCTCGAGCCCGACCAACGACGACTCCGGCGCCTTCGGCGTCCTCGTCGCCGGAGACCGCACCGAGATCGCCTACAACACGATCTCGGGCTCGGATGCCTTCTCGTACGACTACGGACGGGACGGAGCGGCCGTCGAGATCTACGGCGGCAGGGAGAGCACGATCCACCACAACCTCGCCATCGAGAACCAGGACTTCACCGAGCTCGGCCACTCCCGCTCGGCAGACAACACGTACTCGTATAACGTCGTCCGCTCGTCGCTCGGCACGTCGAAGTTCCTCATCACACGTGGCTCGAGCAGCAGCTTCGGGCCGGTCTTGCGAACGCACGCGTACAACAACACCGTCTTTCTGACCGGCAGCGCGAGCCAGGGTTTCGTCTGCAGCTCGGGGTGCACGAGGGACATCCTCCGCCTCCGCGACAACGTCATCCAGGCGGTCTGGAAGGTCGGGTACGCAGACGGCCCGGTCGACGAGGACCACGACCTCTTCTCCGGCGGGATCGTGCAGTTCACCAAGGGGGCGAGCAGCATCATCGCCAACCCGAGGTTCGTCGGCTCGACTGGAGAGGATCTCCACCTTCAGGGTTCGAGTCCGGCGGTGGACAACGGCGCGAACCTCGGGCTGGAGCGTGACTTCGACATGCTTCCCGTCCCGGTCGACGGCAACGGCGACGGGGTTGTCGACACGGACATCGGCGCGTACGAGTACCGGGTTACCGCCGGTACCGACACGACGCCACCCGCAGCCCCGAGCAACCTGATCGCCACCGGTAGTACGGCGAGCAGCGTGACGCTCTCGTGGTCCGCGGCCACCGACAACGTCGCTGTCGTCGGCTATGGCCTGTACCGGGACGGGACCGCGATCGGCTCCAGCGGAGCGACGAACTACACGTTCACCGGGCTCAGCTGCGGAACGAGCTACACGCTCGCCGTGGACGCCTACGACGCTGCCGGGAACCGGTCGGCGAAGGCGTCTGTCACCCTTCCGACGAGCTCCTGCGCGGACGTCAACCCGCCGAGCCCGCCGACCAACGTCACGGTGACGGCAACGAGCCTGACGAGCGTTGCCCTCGCGTGGAGCGCGTCGATCGACGACTCCGGCGTCGCAGGCTACGGCCTCTACCGCGACGGCGCACTCGTCGGCTCCGCCACGCAGCTTGGCTACACCTTCACCGGACTCTCGTGCGGGACGAGCTACAGCTTTGCCGTGGACGCCTACGACTCTGCCGGGAACCGATCCGCCAAGACATACTGGCCCGCGGCGACCCTCGCGTGTGCCGACACCGAATCACCCTCCGTCTCGGTCACGTCGCCGGCTGCCGGCGCAACCGTGTCCGGCACGGTAACGCTGAGTGCGAACGCGTCGGACAACATTGCCGTCACCCAGGTGAAGTGGTTCGTCGACGGCGCCGAGGTCGGGTGGGACGGAAACGGCGCGCCCTGGACGAGCTCCTGGAACAGCAGCGCCTTCTCGGACGGATCGCACGTGATCTTCGCCAGGGCCAGCGACGCAGCGGGTAACTGGGGTACCTCCGCCTCCGTCGGCTTCAACGTCGGCAACGACCCGCCGCCGCCGCCGCCTCCCTCCGGTGGAGATCCGGTGATCGCGGCGGCGGGTGATATCGCGTGCGTCCCGGGCTACGGTGCCTCCGCGACGACGTGCCGGCAGCAGTTCACGGCGGACGTGATCACGCAGATGAATCCCACTGCGGTGCTGAATCTCGGCGACGCTCAGTACGAGACGGGGACGCTCGCGAACTTCCAGAACTCATACGACCGCTCCTGGGGCGCGTTCAAGAGCAAGACCTGGGCGACGGCGGGCGGCTCGCACGACTACTACGGCGGCGGCGACTGGTACACCTACTTCGGCACCCGCGCAGGGCCGGCTCCATACAAGCCGTTCTCGTTTGACCTCGGCGCCTGGCACATTATTTCGCTCAATTCGCAGTGCTCGGATCCCAACGTCGGCGGCTGTAGTGCGGGAACGAGCCAGCTCGACTGGCTGAGAGACGATCTGGCCGCTCATCCTGCCAGTTGCACGCTCGCCTTCTGGCACAACGCACGCTGGTCGAGCGGCCCTCGCCACGGCACCGACGCCAGGACGGACGCCCTCGTGCGCCTCCTCCATGGGAGCGGAGCGGAGCTGATTCTCTCCTCGCACGACCACGACTACGAGCGGTTCGCGCCGCAGACCCCGGACGGCCTCCGCGACGATGCGCGCGGGATCGCCCAGTTCGTGGTCGGGACCGGCGGGAAGAGCCTCGAGACGAGCTTCGGCACGATCCAGGCGAACAGTCTCGCCCGTCAGACCGACACCTTCGGCGTGCTCAAGCTGACCCTGCACGCGAGCAGCTACGACTGGCAGTTCGTCCCCGAAGCAGGCAAGAGCTACAGCGACAGCGGCACCACCAACTGCCACTGA
>JBDSOJ010000263.1:0-11164 GCA_039914895.1 Gaiellaceae bacterium | reverse complement strand
GGCGCGCAGATCGCAACGGTCGAGGCGCGGCACGCCGCGTACCTGAACCTGATCAACCGCGACTCGCCCTTCCCGTTCGCATTCGACGCGGGGAAGAAGCCCTCGGAGATCTTCGACGCCGCGAAGGGCTTCATCGTCAGCTGCCCGCCGGCGGTCACCGCCCTCTTCGGCCGGCTGCCGTAGCACCGATTCCGGGGGCGGCGTACCAGCGCCGTCCCCGGGAGCACGGCGTATAGGCTCTCGCGGGTGCCCATCCACGTCAGAGCCGAGCCGGGGGACTACGCCGAGGCGTGCCTGCTTCCGGGCGACCCGCTACGGGCCAAGTACATCGCCGAGACCTACCTCGACGACGTCGAGCAGAAGAACTCCGAGCGCGGACTGCTCGGCTACACCGGCACCTTCGAGGGCAAGCGCGTGTCGGTGCAGGGCACCGGCATGGGCTGCCCCGGCGCGACGATCGTCTTCGAGGAGCTCGTCCAGCTCGGCGTCAAGAAGCTCCTGCGCGTCGGCACCTGCGGCGGCCTGCAGGCGCACCACTCACTCGGGGACATGATCGTCGCGCTCAGCGCCGTACCGGCCGACTCGACCGCGATGCACCTCGTTGCGAACGAGCCGCACTGCCCGACGGCGAGCTGGGAGCTGATCCACGGCGCCGTCCACGTCGCCAAGGAGATCGGCCAGGACCTGCACGTCGGCCCGATCGTCTCCAGTGATCTCTTCTACAACCCGGACGAGGGCCAGTACGAGCGCTGGTCGAAGCGCGGCGTGCTCGCGGTCGAGATGGAGGCGGCGGCGCTCTTCACCGTCGGCGCCCTCCGCGGCGTCCAGGCCGGCTGCCTTCTGATCGTCAGCGACATCATCGTCGAGGGCGAGTTCAAGCGGGTGACGGACGACGAGATGAAGGCTGCCGTCGACCGGATGACGCGCGTCGCGCTCGCGACAGCCACTCATTAGCGACACGGTCTTTCTCGTCAACCCCGCGTCGGCGAACGGGTCGACCGGAAGGCGCTGGGCGGAGATGGCGCACCGGGCCGCGACGAAGGGGCTCGAGGGCGACACGTTCTTCTCCGAGCGTCCCGGCCAGCTCGGAGATCTCGCCCGCGACGCTGCAGACGGGGGCGCGAAGCTGCTCGTCGTCGTCGGCGGCGACGGCTCCGTCAACGAGGTCGCGAACGGGATCGCGGGGCGCGACGACGTCGAGATCGCGGTGATTCCCCGTGGCACCGGCTGGGATTTCGCCCGCACGTACAAGATCCCGCACAAGCTGGAGGGTGCGATCGACGTGGCGCTGACCGGGGCGTCGAAAACCATCGATCTCGGCCGTGCGAGCTACCGGGCCTGGGACGGCAGCGATACCGAATCCCACTTCGCGAATGTCGCGAGCGCGGGGATGAGCGGCGCGATCGCGCAGCGGGCGAACGAGACGACGAAGGCGCTCGGCGGCAAGGTCTCCTACCTCTGGGCGACGCTGGCGGTGTTCGCGAAGTGGCAGAACTCCGAGCTCCGCCTGACGGTCGACGACGAGAGCCGCGTCGGGCACATGCACGACGTCGTCGTCGCGAACGGCAAGACCTTCGGCGGCGGGATGATCATCTGCCCCGACGCCGAGCCCGACGACGGCCTCTTCGACGTGCTCACGATCGGCGACCTGACCAAGCGCGACCTGCTCGTGACGCTGCCGAAGACCTACCGCGGCGCGCACCTGCCCCACCCGAAGGCGGAACTGCTGCGCGGCGCGGTCGTCACGATCGACGCCGACGCGCCGCTGCCGGTCGAGCTCGACGGCGAGCAGCCGGGCACGACGCCGGTGCGCTTCGAGATCGTCCCGCAGGCGCTCCGGCTGCGCGTGCCGTCCTAGCCGGACGCCAGGGCGCGAACCACGATCACGCAGCCGCGGCCGTCCACTCTGGCTCTCACGAGCCAGCAGCCGGGAGTGGGAACCTCTGCCGAGATCGTCGACGGTTAGACGGTGGGCGTCTGCGGCGGCGGCTTGCGGGCAGGCTTCCTCGCGGCCGGCTTCTTCGTCTGCGCCGCCACCTGCTGCTCCAGCTTCGCGACGCGCCGCTCGAGCGCGTCGAGGCCGCGGAGCTTCTTCTGCATCTCGTCGATCCTCGTCTTCGAATCGTTCATCATGTCGACGAGCTTCGAGCCGCCGGGAACCTCGGAGAGCTTGTGCAGCGCCTCTGAGCCGAGCTCCGCGAAGCGGGAGAGGATGTCGTTCTGCTTGGTCGTGCTGCGTGTTCTCACCATGACGCGATCGTACCCGGTCAGACTCGGACGGTAACCGGAGTGCCCGCGAGCGCCCGGGCGAAGAGCGTGCGCAGGTGATCGTTGCGGACGCGGATGCAGCCGTTCGAGACGGCGCGGCCGATCAGCTCGGGGCGGTTCGTGCCGTGGATCGCGATCGGGCCGCCCTGGGCCCAGCCCGTCAGCACCTCCGAGTACGCGGAGATCCCGATCGCGCCGGGGCCGAACGGACCTGACCTGTCAGCCGGGACGAGACGCTGGTTGACGTAGAAGCGGCCCGTCGGCGTCGGCGTCCGGGACGCGCCGATCGCGGCCGGCGTCGACAGCACCCTGCGACCGCGGTCGAAGAGCGTCACCGTCCGGTCGGAGAGGTCGACCACGACGTGCGTCGTCAGCGGCACCAGCTCGACGTCGCGCGCGCGCACCCAGCCGGTGATTCCGTTCGGCTTCACGGGCAGCTGGACGCGGTACCAGGCGGGCCTGCAGCTCTTCCCCAGCCGCCTCGCGCGCACTGAGAAGACGGTGGGAACGCCGTTCAGGTTGCGCCGACCGAAGCTCGCGAGTCTCCCCACGCCGGGCGCCCGATAGGCGGCCGCGCGGCTCCGAACGACCGCTGCGTAGCTCGTGCCCTTTGCGCCGCCCACCAGCCGTGTGACGCGGCCGGCACACGTGGAGACGGTCGTCGCTGTGGACGCCGGCGCCGCCGCAATCCGAGCCGTTTTCGTACCGCGCACCGGCGCTGGGCGCTCGACTTTCTGCGGCAGCACTGTCTTTTCCGCGCGGTCGACGTCCACAGGGGGTGGAGAGACGGTGTGCTCGGTTTCACCGCCGCACCCGGCAACAGCCGACGCGAGGAGTATGACCAGCGCTGTACGCACGGACTCACAGTAGCCAGATCGACGCAGTTTGTTCACTCTTTTGGGCTTGTTTTTCCGCGATTGACCCGTAACGTGAGAGGCGAGATGGAACCCACCCACATCAGCAAGCGCGGCCCGCTGCACCAGCACAAGGCGGTCACCGCACACGCGCTCCGCCAGCACGCCGGAGTTCCGTACGAGGTCGAGCAGAAGGTCTGCAGCGACTGCCGGACGGTGCTCGACGAGCGCACGGTGCGCCGCGCAGCCGCGTAGATCCGACGCGGCTGCGAAAGTCCTTCCGGATGGAAGGATTCGGCTTCTCGACCGAGATCGTCGTCCGCTTCGCGGAGACGGACGCCCAGGGGATCGCGCACCACGCGTCGTTCGTCGTCTGGCTCGAGGTGGCGCGGGTCGGTTATCTCGCCGAGCATGCGGGTGGCTACACGGCGATTCGGAAGCAGGGAATCGAGGCGCTGACGACCGAGGTGAACGTCTCCTACCTCTGTGCAGTCCGCTTCGACGAGCGCCTGCAAGTGTGGGCGCGCTGCGTCGACCTGCGCGGGGCGCGTTTTCGCTTCGAGTACGCGGTCGTGCGCGACGGCGAGCTCGTCGCCGAGAGCTCGACCTCGCACGCGACCGTCGACCGAGCGACGCACCGGCCGATCCGGCTGCCGCAATCGTTCGTCGACGCGGTCGCTAGGGCTGAGGCACCGGCGCCGGCGTCGAGCTGACGGTCGGCTCGGGCGGCACCGGCGGCTCGGGCTTCGGCTTGACCGGGTCGTCCTTCGGCGGCTCGGGCTTCGGCGGAGGCTTGGTGCCGACCCTGATGATCCGATACTCGCCCCGATAGGACGTGTTCCATGTCTCGTCGTGCAGGACGTTGCCCTGCTCGTCGTAGACCGTCCGCGTCACGGAGGTCGCACGAGCCGGTGATCCTTCCTCCTCGATCGCGGTCCTACCCTTGAGCAGCGTCGGATCCTTCACGCGCCGGATCGGAGCGGGGCCGGTCTCCCGAATCGTGCCGGAGCCGCTCTCGATGCGCCGCTCTGGCCCGCCGCCGTAGATCGAGACGGTGATCCCCGATCCACCCGACGCCCCCGCGACGAAGATCCATTTCGGTGTGTCGTTGACGAACTTCAGGTCGAGGTCGGGGTAGTTGACCGTCGCGTCGCGACCGAGCTGGTAGCGGCTGATGTAGAGCGAGTGCGGCTGCCGCTCGACGATCTTCAGCCCGGCCTCCCAGGCGGCATTGAAGGCGGTCGTCGCGACCTGTGACACACCGCCGCCCACGTCCTCCTCGTACTCGTCCCTGATGATCACCGGCGCCGGCCGGAAGCCGCGCTCGGTGGTGCGCTCGCCGACGCGATCGTTGAAGGAGAAGGTGCCGCCGGGCGCGACGAGCGCGCCGTTGAGGAGCGAGACGCCGAGCTGCAGGTTCGTGATGCGGTCGGACGTGCCTGCGTACAGCGTCGTGTAGGAGGCGAGCCGGCGCTCGATTCCCATCACCTGCGCCTCGGCCGTCGTCCGCTCGGCCTCGGCGCTGCGGACCGCAAGCGTCGCGGTTCGGGCATCCGGGGAGACGGCTGCTGCGAGTAGCGCCTTCGCGGTCGCGGGGACGTCGACGGCGAGCCCTTCCTTCGCGGCCACGATCTCGACGGCGTCGCCGACGGGACGGAAGCTCGCGTCGGTCGGCGGCCGCTCGACGGTCTTGCGGAGCTTCGCGAACCAGGCCTCGGCGCCGGTGCCGGCGATCGACATGTCGGTGGCCCCTGCGACCGGAAGGCTCAGCAACTCGGCGATCCGCCAGCGCGGCAGTCTCCAGCGGGTGCCCTCGTACTCGAGCCGGACCGGCGCGGAGAGCGCGATCCGCGCCTTTGCGGCGGCGGGAGCGAGCTCGGCTGCCGTCACCTCGGCGGGGTCGAGGAGAACCGGTAGCGCGATCGGCTGGCCGCGCTCGAGGCGCGCGAGCGAGCGGACGATCCGCCCCGCGGCGACGTCCTGGGCGAGCCGGCGACCGGGCTGGCCGGGCACGACCTCGACGGCCAGCCCGCGCCGGACGAGCTTCGCCTCGACGTGCCGCTGGTCGATCCCGCGTGCGAGGCCGGCGAGCTTGAAGTCGAGCGCCGCCTCGTACGCCTGCACGGGCGGAGCGATCTCGAAGCCGAAGAACCGCGTCTGCAGGCGCTTGAAGCCCCGGACCGGGCCGAAGCCCTCTCCCTCCCGGGAAGCGGACTCGATCGCGGCGGCCCAGTCGGCCTCGACGCCGAGCATCGTCGCCGTGATCGGGAACTCCTCGCCCGCGGCGGTGAAGACGACCGGGACGCGGGCGACGCGCTCGAATCGGCTCTCGAGCAGTGCGCGGGCCTCGTTTCGCGTCAACCCGCCCACGTCGACGCCGGCGATGTGCACTCCCGCGGCGAGCCGCACCGGCGAGCCCGCGAAGGCAAGGCCGACCAGCGCCGTCAGGACGGCGAAGAGCGCCACCGAAACCAGGATCCAGCGCACGATCAGTCGCGCAGAGCGGTCGGGCAGCGCGGCGCGGACCGGTGTCGCGTCGACTCCCACGAGCCGGTCAGTGTAGCCACGGCTCAGGCGGTCACTTGTGGCAGCCTGCTGAAGCCTTCGGGAGCTACCGCCGAAGGTATTGCGTGATCACATGCCGTTGGATCTCGGACGTGCCTTCGACGATCTGGAGCACCTTCGCGTCGCGCATCCACTTCTCGACCGGGTGGTCGCGCATGATTCCGGCGCCGCCGAGCACCTGGACGGCATCCGTCGTCACGCTCATCGCCGTGTCGGCGGCGAAGGCCTTCGCGAACGATCCGAGCAGGCCCGCATCCTCGCCGTGTCCATCAAGTGCGGGTCCATCGACTGCGGCGTCCAGCGCGGCCGCCGCGCGCCAGACGAGCAGCCGCGACGCCTCGACCTGCATCGCCATGTCGGCGAGCTTGAACGAGACGCCCTGCTTCGCGATCAGCGGCTTGCCGAACGCGCGGCGCTCGTTCGCATAGTCGGTCGCGTACTCGAACGCAGCCCGAGCGATCCCGAGCGCCTCGGCGGCGACCTGCGGCCGCGAGTGCAGGAAGAAGTCCATCGCGATCGCGAAGCCCTCCCCCTCCTCGCCGAGCAGCCGGCCGGCAGGGATCCGTGCCTCCTCGAGCAGGACCGAGCCGGTGTAGGAGGAGCGCAGGCCGAGCTTTGCCTCCTTCCGGCCGGCGCTGACGCCGGGGTCGCCCGCCTCGAGGAGGAAGGCGGTGATCGCGCCGTCCAGCTTCGCGAACACGATCGTCAGCTCGGCGATGCCGCCGTTCGTGATGTAGCACTTTTCGCCGTTCAGGACATACGAGTCGCCCTCGCGCCTGGCCGTCGCCTGGATCGCGGCGACGTCCGAGCCCGCCCCCGGCTCGGTGAACGCGATCGCGGCGAGGCAGCCCTCCTCCGAGGCCAGTCGCTTCAGCCAGCGCTGCTTCTGCTCCTCGGTGCCGGAGCGCACGAGCGGCCGGACGGGGAACATCGTCGCGCCGATCGGGGCCGAGAGCCCGGCGCAGCCCCAGGAGAGCTCCTCCGTGATGATCGAGGAGGTGACCGCGGAAACGCCGCCGCCACCGAACTCGGCCGGGATCGCGTACGAGGTCAGCCCGAGCGCCGCCGCCTTTCCCAGCAATTCAGCCGGACAGTCCTCCCGCTCGTCCCACTCCCGCGCGATCGGCCGCAGCTCCTTCTCCGCGAAGTCGTGGGCGAGACCGCGGAGCTCACGCTGCTCGGCCGAGAGCTCGAAGCCGATTCCCTGTCCCACCTTCACGCTCAATGCATCACGCCTCTGGGCCGCGGGCGGCCCCTTCAGGGATTTCGCGCATCCTGCGCCGGCTAGAAGACGAAGAGCTCGACACCGCCGCTGACCTGGAGCTGGACACCGGTGATGTAGCTCGCCAGGTCCGAGCAGAGAAAGCAGATCGCGTTCGCAATGTCGTCCGGCTCGCCGGGGCGCTTGAAGACAGTGCGGTTCGCGATCCGCTCGTTCATCGCCGGGTTCGCGAAGTGGAACGCCTCGGTGCCGATGATCCCCGGAACGATCGCGTTGCAGGTGATCCCGTGGCGTCCGCCCTCCATCGCGAGCGTCCGCGTCAGGCCGAGGATGCCCGCCTTCGTCGTCGAGTAGCTCGCCTGGCCGAAGCCGCCGAGCGTGCCCGCGACCGAGGCCATGTTGATCACGCGCCCCCACTCGCGCTCCTTCATGTGCGGCCAGACCGCCTGCGCGCAGTTGAAGCCGCCGGTCAGGTTGACGCGCAGGTCACGCTCCCAGAGGTCGGGATTCTGATCCGAGAACTGACCGACGTGATCGAGCGTGCCGGCGTTGTTGATCAGGATGTCGACCGAGCCGAACTCCTCGACAACGCGGTCGACCGTCTCCTTGACCTGCTCGCGGTCGGTGACGTCGCACTTGATCGCAGCCGCCCGGCGACCCAGCGCCTGAATCTCCTTCGCGGTCGCCTCGGTGTAGACGATCCCCTGCGCCTTTGCCACCTGCGCGAGCACGCCGTACGACTCTGCGGTCTCGGTCGACTCGTCCGATTCGACCTGGATGTCGGCGATCACGACGTCGGCGCCGGCGCGCGCGAGCGCGAGCGCGTCGGCGCGGCCGAGTCCCCTGGAGCCTCCCGTGACGAGCGCCACCCGGCCCGAGAGGTCGATCTCGATCGCCATGCGCGGAGCCTATCCCTCGCGGGGCAGGAAGATCTCTTTCGCGATCACGAGCCGCTGGATCTGCGAGGTGCCTTCGTAGATCTGGAACAGCTTCGCATCGCGCATCAGCTTCTCGACCGGGTACTCCTTCATGTAGCCGTAGCCGCCGAACACCTGCACCGCGTCGGTCGTCACCTTCATCGCCGTATCGGCCGAAAAGCGCTTCGCGAACGACGACTCGAGCGTCGCGCGGTGGCCCTGGTCGTGGAGCCACGCGGCCTGCCAGACGAGCAGGCGTGCAGCGGCGATCTCGGTCGCCATGTCGGCGATCATGAAGCTGACGCCCTGGTGCATCGCGATCGGCACGTCGAAGGTGACACGCTGCTTCGCGTACTCGACCGCGTGCTCGAAGGCGGCCTGCGCGACGCCGACCGCGCCTGCGGCCGTGCCGGGGCGCGTGAAGTCGAGCGTCTGCATCGCGATCTTGAACCCCTCGCCCTCCTCGCCGATCCTGTTCGCGGCGGGCACGACGACGTCGACGAGCGCGAACGCGGAGGTGTCCGTCGAGCGCTGACCCATCTTGTCGAGGTGCTGCTCCATCTGGACGCCCGGCGCGTCCATCGGGACGATGAAGGCGGAGATGCCCTTGTGCCCCTTGGCCGGGTCGGTCTTCGCGAAGACAACCGTCCAGGCGGCGTGGCCCGCGTTCGAGATGAAGGTCTTCGACCCGTTGAGGACGTACTCGTCGCCGCGGCGCTCGGCGGTCGTCTTCAGGTTGGCGACATCGGACCCGGCCTCCGGCTCGGACAGACCGAAGGAGCACAGAATCGGCTCCTCGAGCAGGGGCGGCAGCCAGGTCGCCTGCTGCTCCTCGCTCCCGGCGATGATCACGGGTCCGGAGCCGAGTCCGTTGGCACCGATCGAGGTGCCGATCCCGGAGCAGCCCCAGTTCAGCTCCTCGCCGACGAGCATGCCGTCGAAGGCGGAGAGAGCCAGCCCACCGAAGCGCTCGGGCACGTGCAGGTTCATCAGGCCGAACTCGTGCGCCTTCGCGATCACGTCGACCGGGTGGGTCTGATGCTCGTCGTACTCGGCCGCCTTCGGCCGGATCTCCTTCTCGGCGAACTCGCGCGCGAGCTCCCGCAGCCCTCGCTGCTCATCGGTCAGAGCAAACGAGACGCCCGTGGAGATGCCGTGCTCGATCGTCGCCATCGCTTCATTGCTCCCACGTCGATTGACTAGTCAGTCAAAGTGTACAGCGTCCGAGCTATTCTGGACGCGCAGAATGGGTCTCTCACGCGTGAAAGTCCTCGCCGCGGCGTTCGCAGCCACGTCGCTCCTCGTCCCGGCGGCGGACGCGGCCGTCGGCGCGCGGCCACCCGTCGTCTGGCTGAAGGGCGAGGGGAACTTCACGAAGTCGCACCGCCCGACCGAGTCGATCGAGAAGATCGTCGTGCACGTCACCGAGGGCGCCTTCTGGGGCTCGGTCCAGTGGCTGAAGAGCCCGCGCGCACACGCCTCTTCGCACTACGTCGTCTCGCGTCGCGGCAGGATCGTGCAGCTCGTCCATCTCTCGGACATCGCCTGGCACGCGGGCAACTGGAACGTGAACACGCAGTCGGTCGGGATCGAGCACGAGGGCTTCACCTACGGGCCGGGCGGCTTCACGAACGCCCAGTACCACGCATCCGCACGCCTCGCCGGCTGGATCGCCCGCCGCTCGCTGCTGCCGATCGACCGGCGGCACTTCCTCGGCCATGCCGACGTGCCGGCGCCCGGAGGCGGCCGCGGCGGCGCGTCGCACCACACCGATCCGGGGCCACACTGGAGGTGGGACCACTACCTCCGGCTCGTCCGCCGCTACGCGGGCGCCCAGAAGCTGAGCGTGCTGCCGGTCGTGCCCACCGGGCCGCTACGCGGCGTCGTTGCGTGGCGCGCGAAGGCGACGGGCGACATCGGTCGCGTCGAGTTCGCGATCGACGGCCGGGTCGTGCGGGTCGATCAACGGGCGCCGTTCGCATACGCGGGCGGTCTGAACACGACGAAACTCGGTAACGGCAGGCACGTGCTCCAGGTGCACGGCGTCGCCGGGCCTGGCCGCTACGACATCGCCCGCCGGACGATCGTCGTCGACAACAGGACGTTCGCGCTGACGAGCGCGGGCGCCCGCCCGTGGACGAAGGTGCGCGGGGCGGTGCAGCTGCGAGTACGCCCGTGGGGCGCGAAGGCCGCGAGCATGACCTTCCTCGTGGACGGCCGCCGCGTCGCCTTCGACCGGCGCCCGCCGTTTGTCTTCTCCTGGGACGCGGCGCGCGCGAAGCCCGGCAAGCACGTGCTCGAGCTCGTCGCGACCTCGGTCGACGGCCGCAGCGCGAGGCAGCGGATCCCGGTCGTCGTGCCGGCGCCCAAGGCCAAGTCGCTGCCGAAGCCCGTCGCCGTGCCGCCGCTCGCGATCCTGCGGCAGACCGTCGAGGAGGGACAGGAGCTGACCGGACTCGTGCTCTGGCGCGTCGAGGTGCGCGGCCGGGTGGAGCGCGTCGAGTTCCTGGTCGACGGCGTCTCCCGCGGCTCCGACGTCGCGGCGCCCTACACGCTCGGGCTGAACACCGCCGGCGAAGAGCCGGGGCCGCACCGGCTCACCGCACGCGCGATCGGAACGGGCGGCAAGACCGCGCAGGCGACGATCACCGTGTCGGTGCCGCCACCGAGCGCCGGTACCGGCTGATCCGCAGCAGCTTCGCGTCGAGCTCGCCGGCGCGGGCGAGCGGCACGAGCGCGTCGACGATCCGTCGTGCGTCTCGCGCGCTCGTCGTCAGCACCATGTCGGCGCCGGCGCCGATCGCGAGCCGCGCCCAGAACGGCGCATACGGGCTGCCGAGCACGCCGAGCGAGTCCGTGATCGCGACGCCGCGGAAGCCGAGCCGGCGCAGCAGCTCATACGTCTTCGGCTCGAACGAGGCGCGCCGCGGGCCGAGCCGGGGGTAGATCGCGTGGCCGACCATCACGCACGGCGCGCCGGCGCGGATCGCAGCGCGAAACGGGGTCAGGTCCTGCGTTCGCACGATCCCGTACACCCGCGCCGTGTCGGTCGACTCCGCCGTCGAGCCGAGGCCCGGAAAGTGTTTCACGCAGGCGGCGCGACCGAGCCCGCGCGCGAACGCGACGCCGTACTCCGGCTTTGCGAAGTGGCGCGAGCCGAGCGGCCCGTCGGGCAGGTCGAGCAAGGGCGCGAAGCTCGCGTGCACCCCGGCTCGTCGGAGCGCCGCGGCCGTCTCGCGTCCGGCACGGAACGCCTCGGCGGCGCTGCGGTACTGCGAAGCGGCGCGCCAGGGCGCCAGCGAGCGGAACGTCTTCACCGTCCCGCCCTCCTGGTCGGC
>JBDSOJ010000253.1:0-8542 GCA_039914895.1 Gaiellaceae bacterium | reverse complement strand
GCGCGAGGAACATCACGTCGACGGCGTGCTCGAACGCGGCGACGTCGAACTCGCCGTCCTCGCGCCGGAACTTCATCAGGTTGAGCGAGGAGAGGTTGCACGCCGAGTCGTCGATCGACATGTACTCCGAGCACGGATTGGATGCGTTGATCCGGCCCGTGTTCGGGAGCGTGTGCCACGAGTTGATCGTCGTGTCGTACTGGACGCCCGGGTCGGCGCACTGCCACGACGCCTCGGCGATCTGCCGGAGCAGGCCGCGGGCGTC
Organism: Gaiellaceae bacterium; assembly: GCA_039914895.1. Classification (GTDB taxonomy): domain Bacteria; phylum Actinomycetota; class Thermoleophilia; order Gaiellales; family Gaiellaceae; genus Gaiellasilicea. Next base: position 8,277 of record JBDSOJ010000253.1, on the reverse strand, counting down.
GGTCGTCTCGACGACCGCGCCGTCGGTTCGCGCGGTCAGGCCCCACTCCTTGCTCTCGAGCGCCGCCTCCATGAAGGCGTCGCTGACGCGGACCGAGTTGTTCGCGTTCTGATACTGGATCGAGGCCCAGTCCGGCGAGTCGAGCGACATGTCGTAGCCGGCCTGCTCGAGGACGCGCGCCTTCCGCTCCTCCTTGGCCTTGCACCAGATGAACTCCTCGATGTCGGGGTGATCGACGTCGAGCACGACCATCTTGGCCGCGCGCCGCGTCTTGCCGCCCGACTTGATCGTCCCCGCCGAGGCGTCGGCGCCGCGCATGAAGCTGACGGGGCCGGACGCATAGCCGCCCTTCGAGAGCTGCTCCTTCGAGCTGCGCAGCTTCGAGAGGTTGAGGCCCGAGCCTGAGCCGCCGCGAAAGATCACGCCCTCGCGCCGGATCCAGTCGAGGATCGACTCCATCGAGTCGTCGATCGAGAGGATGAAACAGGCGGAGCACTGCGGCTTCTCCTCGAAGCCGACGTTGAACCAGACCGGCGAGTTGAAGGAGGCGTACTGGTTGACCAGGATCGCCTTCAGCTCGGCCGCGAAGGTCTCCGCCTCCTCGGTGCCGGCGAAATAGCCACCCGCTCGGCCCCAGCCGCCGATCGTGTCGACGACACGGCCGATCATCTGCTTGACGCTGCGCTCGCGCTCGGGGGAGCTGAGCCGCCCGCGGAAGTACTTCTGCGCGACGATGTTCGTCGCCGTCTGCGACCAGAAGCGCGGGAACTCGACGTTCCGCTGCTCGAAGGCCGGCCCGTCCTTGCCCGGGATGATCGCGTCACGAAGCTCCCACTCGATCTCGTCGAATGGGTCGCGCCCGGGAATCGTGAAGAAGCGGCCCGGGGTAACCGACGCCGTCTCCTCGACGACGACGTTCACGATCTCGTCCTGCGGGGCTCCTGCTTCCTGCGCTGGGTCTTTGATCTGCTTTGCGGTCGCCATTCTCGTCCTCTCACCTTCGGCTTGTACGGTCGCCCGCAGCGACTTTCTGCGGGCCACGGAGCGGATCGGGGACGTTAGTCCCAGCCTCGGACGGAACGCAGGAAACCGCATGAAACAGCGAGAAACCGTCCAGTCAGTGTAGCCGCCGGCGGCGGTCTGCGGGCGGAGGCGTCCGCTAGGCCGCGGGAGGCGGCAGGCGGCGTGCCTGGACGCGGCGGATCACGTAGCCCGCCGAGCCGGCGGCCACGAGCAGGAGCGCGAGACCGCCGAGGATCAGGAGCGGGATCGGTACGGAGCTCGCGCTCTCGGTGCCGATCGGAGGCGCCACTTCGGTGTCGGGTCCGGGGTCGTCCGGGCCGTTCGCGGGCGGGGTGCTCGTGGTCGTCGTCGGATCGTCGGAGTCGTCCGGCGGGTTCGTGCCCCCGTCGGGCGAGGGGTCGGTACGGGCGGGCGGTGCCGGCTCGCCGCGCTTCGCGGCCTGGGACGCGCGCCGGATGTCCTCCTCGGCGCTCGAGTAGACGCGAACGTCGCGCGGCAGGATCTCGATCGCGTCGTCGTAGCAGCGAAGCGCGTAGGTGCCGTCGATCCGGCCGTCGTTGTACCAATCGTCGATCACCTTGCGACCGCACGACTCCGCGGCTCCGGCGGGCGCCGCGGCGACGAGCAGGGCCACGAACGCCACGACGAGCACGAGCGCGCGAAGCGCTGTCCTGATTGGCTCGTGGGCGGCGACGGAGGTCAAAGGCTCGATTCCCGGGGGTGTCCTGTCCCCGCGTTGTGCGGGGAATGGTGCAGAGTCTCCCGGACAGCATTGAGGTCCGGGTGAGCGGCAGGTAAACGGTTTGTTAGGCCACGTGCATACGGCGCCCGTGGCGTTCCGGTCACCATGCTAGCTTGGCCCGCGATGCGCAGGCCCGAACTGGCGGTGTCGGTTGCGGCCGCGTCGCTGCTCGCCGCCGTGTTCTCCGGCGACTCCGTGTTGACCGCGCTCGCGGCCCTCCTCGTGGCCGGAGGCTGGGGCGCGTTGGCCCTGACCGGCCGTGTGCCGCTGCCGGGGGGTGGGCGTGCTCTCGTCGGGCTCCTCCTCGCGACCGCGACCTGGAGCGGCCTTTCGATCGCCTGGTCGGTCGCTCCGGAGCTCTCGTGGGCCGAGCTCGACCGGACGCTCGTCTACGTCGCGTTCCTCGTCGTCGGACTCCTGCTCGGCGCCGCTCGGCCGGGAACGGTGCGCCTTGCCGCGGCCGCGATCGCCGTGGCTTTCGGCGCCGCCGTCGTCTGGGCGCTTGCGGGCAAGGCGATCCCGGCCCTCTTCCCGGACGGGGGCCGGGCCGCCCGGCTGCGCGACCCGATCGGTTACTGGAACGCGCTGGCGCTCGCCGGCGACGTGCTGCTCGTGCTCTCGCTCTCGCTCGCCGCCTCGTCGCGATCGCTGGCGCTTCGCGCCGGCGGCGCGGCGCTCGGGTACGCGGCCGTCGTCGCGGTACTGCTCGCGGCCTCGCGCGCGGGAGTCGCCGCGGCGGTGCTCGGCATCGTGCTGTGGCTGTGGCTGCGCCGCGACCGGGTCGAGGCGGCGTTGCTCGCGCTCGTCGCGATCGTCCCGGGCGCCGCCGTCGCCGGCTGGGCGTTCACGCGGCCCGCGCTCGTCGAGGACGGCAGGCCGCACGCGGATCGAGTCGCGGACGGGGCGCTGTTCGGCGTGCTTCTGCTCGCCGGCGCCGTCCTCGTCTCGCTCGCTGCGAGAGAGCTCTCGCAGCGGCCGCTGACTCGCGCGGCGCGGCGCCGCGCCGCGCGGCTGCTACGAGAGCTCGCCATCGGCATCGCGCTCGTCGCGTTCGTCGGGCTCGCCGCCAACGCCGGCCGGATCTCGGACGGCTTCTGCGGCTCGGAGGTCGCCAACGATCCGGGCCGTCTGCGCGGCCTGAGCTCGAACAACCGGTGCGCCTGGTGGGGTGAGGCTCGCGAGGTCTTCGAGGCCGACCCGCTCCTCGGCGCGGGCGCGAACACGTTCGAGGTCGCGCGCAAGCGCTATCGCGAGCTCGCGTCCTCGGTGACGCAACCGCACAGCGTCCCGCTCCAGTTTCTCGCGGGCATGGGGCTCGTCGGGCTCGCGCTCTTCCTCGGGCTCGTGGCCGCCGCGGCTGCAGCGGCGGTGGGAGCGGTACGGCGGTTCGGAGGCTCCGAAGGGGACGCGGCGGCGGCACTGGCTGTCGCGCTCGCGCTCTGGCTCGTGCACGCGCTCGTCGATTTCGACTGGGACTTCGTCGCGGTCACCGGCCCCGTCTTCTTCGCCGTGGGCGTGTTGGCCGCCGCCGGCCGCCCCGCTCGTCGCATCGCCTCACCCATCGCGGCGGCCGCCGTGGTCGCCCTCGCGTTCACAACCGCCGCTGCGGTCGCGACGCCGTGGCTGGCGCGGCAGGCCGTTCTCGACGTCAACCCGGCGCTCGAGCGCGGCGACATCGAGGGCGCGCGCGACGCGGCCGAGCGCGCCCGATCGCTCGATCCGCTCTCGCTCGAGCCGGTCTTCGCCCGTGCCGCCGTCGAGGAGGATGCCGGCGATGAAGTGGCCGCGCTCGCCGCCTATCGGCGAGCTGCCGAGCTCCAGTCCGAGAACCCGAGCCCCTGGTTCGAGCTCGGGCTCTACGAGTTCAGCCTGGGTGATCGCTGTTCGGCCTACGTCCATCTGAACCGCTCGTACACGCTCGACCCGGCCGGGCTCCAGTGGAGGCCCGGCGGCGAGCTCGACCAGGCTCGGGAGTGGGTGGACGGCGGAAACTGCTGAGCTACGAGCCGACGACGAGCGCGACGTGGGCGCCGAGCAGGTCGGCGGGGCGGAGGCCGTCGAGCGGCCCGACGATCTTCAGGTCGAGATCCTTCGCGAGCCGCGCCGCCTCCGCCCGGTAGCCCTTGCGGAACATGACGAGCGTCCGCATGAAGTCGCTGCGGGGAGCGTTGCCGACCGTCCCGATCGTGTAGCCGAACCGGCGCACGGCCTCTGCGCTTCCGGCGGCGGCCCCCGCACGGCCGTTGCCGTTGAGCACGATCACGGACGTCTCCGCGCGGGTCAGCTTCGGCGCTCCGACGGCCGCCGCTCGACGCAGCTTCGGCTTCACCGGCGCGAGCACCTGAGCCTCGGCGGCCTGGCGCACGTGGTTCGAGACCGGCTTCGCGAGCAGGACGACGCCGAGGAAGACGAGCGCCACGAGCTCGATCGCCGCGACCGCCGAGGCGACCAGCGTCGCCGTCCGCCACGGGCTTCGAACCTGGAGGAGGGAGTGCTCCACGGCCGCCTAGTTTCGTCTCCCTGCGCCGCGCTCCTTCTCTAGGCGATCCAGATTCCGCGCGCGAACGCTGCGGCCGCGACTGCGCCGAGGGCGGCGAAGGCTGCGAGGACGGCGTCGCGGGCACGGGGCCGCTCGAGCGTCAGCGAGGCGAGCGCGAGGAAGAGCGGAAAGTCGGCGAGGAGGAAGCGGGGGAGACTGACGAGGGGGAACCCCTCCGCCGGGGCCGAGAGCGCGATCGCGAGCGTGGCGACCGAGTAGGCGCCGAAGGCCGGGCCGAGCCGCCGCCAGGCCACCCACGTCAACCAGCCGGCGGCGACGAGCAGCGCCAGGTGGGAGAGGTTCCAGAGGCCGACGCGCTGCTCGTTCCCCGGTCCGCCCGCCGGCAGGTCGAGCAGGTGCCGCGTTCCGCGCCCGGACGAGAGAATCGCGTCCTTGATCCCCTCGAGCGGGCCGAGTGCGGAGGCCTCGCGGTTCCAGTCGGCCTGCGCGCTCGTGAAGGCCCACGGATCGCCGATCGTCTCGTTCAGATAGAGCGCGTAGAGGCCGACCGCCGCCGGCAGGAGCAGCAGCGGCGCGAGCCGGACGAGCGAGTGCGGGTCGCGTCCGCGCCAGAGCAGGATTGCGAGCGCGGGCAGGAGCGCGAGGCCGATCAGCCTCGTCCCGGTCGCGAAGCCTCCGAGCACGCCTGCCAGCAGCGGCCTGCCGCGCATCGCGGCGAGGAACGAGCCGGCGGCGAGGGCGAGGAAAAGCCCCTCCGAGTAGAGCGAGGTGAGCACGAAGCCGACCGGGTAGAGCGCCAGGTAGAGGACGGCGTCGTGCGCGCCGCGAGCGCCCAGGAGCGGCCGCGCGATCTGCGCGAGCAACCACGCGCCGACCGCGCCCGAGGCCAGGGAGACGAGCACGCCCGCGACGAGGATCGAGCCTGTCGCCCAGGCGACGCCGTGGACGACGGCCGGGTAGACGGGGAAGAACGCGGCGGCTTGCGGCACCTCCTCGTAGCCGTGCAGCGCGATCTGGAGGAACCAGCGCGCGTCCCACTGGGCGAGGCTGCGGAAGAGGAAGTCGCTCGCTGGGCCGTACGCGTCGCCGATCAGCCGCCGTTCGGGCGCTGGCGCCCAGATCAGGGTCGCCGCGGCGCCGAGCCAGAAGGCGACTCGGATCGCGACAAGGGTCGCGGCCGGCCTTAACCCCACGTCGAGGCGAGACCCTCGGCGAGCGATGTCTGCGGCCGCCAGCCGAGCTCGCGCTCGGCGCGGGAGACATCGAGGACGCTGCGGAGCACGTCGCCGGGGCGGGCGGGCGCGTAGCTCGCCTCCGCCTCGGAGCCGGCGACGCGGCGGATCGCCTCGAAGAGCTCGTTCACGGACGTGTCGGCGCCGGTACCGACGTTGAAGACCCCGCCGTCGCGGCCGATCGCGGCCAGCACGGCCGCGACGACGTCGCCCACGTAGACGAAGTCGCGTTGCTGCTTGCCGTCGCCGAAGATCGTCACGCCCTCGCCGACGCGGAGCCGGTCGGCGAAGATCGCGACGACGCCTCCCTCCAGCTTCGCCAGCTGGTGCGGCCCGTAGACGTTCGCGAACCGGAGCGCGACATGGGGTGTCCCGTGGAGGCGGTTCCAGGTCGCCAGGTACTCCTCGGCCGCGAGCTTCGCGGTGCCGTACGGCGAGAGCGGGCACCGCTCGTCGTCCTCCCGTGCGGGGCGCTCGCACTCGCCGTAGATCGCGCCGCCGGTGGAGCTGAAGACGATCTGCGCGCCGTGCGGCCGCGCCGCCTCGAGCACGTTTACCGTCCCGAGCACGTTCACCTCGGCGTCGAAGAGCGGCCGCTCGACCGAGGTGCCGACATCGGCCTGCGCGGCCAGGTGGACGACGACCTCGGGCCGGATCCCGTTGAAGAGCGGCCCGAGCGGCTCGCGGATGTCGTGCTCGTGCAGCGTCGCGGTCGAGTTCAGGTTCTCGCGGCGGCCGGTGGCGAAGTTGTCCACGACGTGTACCTCGTCGCCGCCCGCGACGAGCGCGTCGACTACGTGCGAGCCGATGAAGCCCGCTCCCCCGGTGACGATCGCCCGCACCGCCGTATCCTACGGGGCGATGTTCGTGAGCTTCGAGGGACTCGACGGCTCGGGGAAGACGACCCAGGTCGAGCGCCTGCGGGCGGCGCTCGAGGCGGAGGGGAGAGAGGTCGTGACCGCCCGCGAGCCGGGAGGGACGGCGCTCGGCGAGCAGATCCGCGCGCTCGTCCTGCACGGTGACGAGATGACGCCGTGGGCCGAGGCTCTACTCTACGCTGCGGCGCGTGCGGAGCTCGTCGCCGAGGTGATCGAGCCTGCGCTCGCGCGCGACGCGGACGTCCTGCTCGATCGCTACCTCGACAGCTCGGTCGTCTACCAGGGGATCGGCCGCGGGCTCGGACGCGACGAGGTGCTGCAGCTCAACCTGCTCGCGGTCGGCGGGACCGTGCCCGACCGGACGTTCGTGCTCGCGATCGACGCCGACCGCTCGCTCGAGCGCATCGGCGACCTCCCGGACCGGATCGAGCGCGAGGCCGCCTCGTTCCACGCCCGCGTCGCCGCAGGCTACGAGGAGCTGGCGGCGCTCTTTCCCGAGCGGGTCGTCGTCCTCGACGGGTCGCTCGACCCGGACGTGCTGGCGGAGAGGATCCAGGGTGAGCTTCAGCGTGTTGGCTGAGCAGCCCGAGGCGCGGCTGCTGCTCGCGGCCGCGGTCAAGGAGGGGCCGGCGCACGCCTACCTCTTCCACGGGCCGGCGGGCGTCGGCAAGCGCGCCGCCGCCCGCTCGTTCGCCGCCTCCCTGCTCGGCGACGAGCGCCGCGTCGAGGCCGGCACCCATCCCGACCTCTTCCTGCTCGAGGCGCTCGGCGAGATGATCCGGATCGACGAGGTCCGCGCGCTCCACCGCGATCTGCACATGCGGCCGTACGAGGCGGAGCGTCGCGTCTACGTGATCGCGGACGCCCACCTCCTGAACGACGACGCCGCCGACGCGCTCCTGAAGGACCTCGAGGAGCCGCCGCCCTACGCCGTGATCGTGCTCGTCGCCGACGAGCTCGGGCCGATCTCGCCGACGATCCGGTCGCGCTGCCAGCTCGTCGCGTTCCGGCGGCTGCCCGGCCGCGTGATCCGGGAGGTGCTGGCGGAGCGCGCGCCCGGGCTCTCCGAGAACGAGGCGCGTGCGCTCGCCCGCGTCTCCGGGGGGCGGCTCGATCGCGTCGAGCGGCTGCTCGATCCCGAGGCAAAGGCGCGCCGCGAGGAGCTGCTGCGGGTCGCGCGCTCTCCCTACGCCGACCCCGAGCTCGACCCGGCCGACGCGGCGGCGACGCTGCTCGACGCCGCGCGGGCAGCCGGCGAGGCGGCCAAGGAGCGGGCCGAGCGCGAGCTCGAAAGCGTCGAGCTGACCTCGCGCGAGCTCGAGCAGCGGCTCCGGCGCGTCCAGCGCGGCACCGAGCGCGAGGAGCTGCTGGCCTCGCTCGAGGAGCTCGCGTCCTGGTATCGCGACCTCGTGGTCGTCGCCGCGGGCGCCGAGGCGGCGGTCGTGCACGCCGACCGGCTCGACATCCTGCGCACCGAGGGGACGCGCGAGCGCTCGCCGGGCGCCGAGCTCGCCGCCGAGCTTGCCCGGGACGCCTGGCGGACGCTCGAGGAGTTCAACCTGAACCCGAATCTTGCGCTCGAGGCGCTCTTCGTTCAGCTGAGACGGGCCTTCAGCAGCGTTTTGTTGGTTTGAAGTCCGAATACTGGCGTTCCGTAAAGATGCCTCAAAAGGGGTTGCAGGCGCGACGGCGACAGCAAAGGATGGAGCCAGGCGTTCGGGCGGGGCGTCGGTTACGTCGTCTCTCCACTCCCGGGGGTTCTCCGTTTTGGCCGCTGTCTCGCCCGCTGCTCGTCCGTCGTTCGCCGGAGGTCCCGCCCGCGCTCCCCAGGCCGCGGCGACCGAAGGTCTGTACGAACGCCATTCGGCGAAGATCCTCGGCTACTGCCTGCACCAGCTCGGC
>JBDSOJ010000247.1:0-18591 GCA_039914895.1 Gaiellaceae bacterium | reverse complement strand
GGAGATCGATAACGAGATCGCCCGGCTCAAGCTGGCGACGATGGGCGTCACGATCGACCAGCTCACGGACGAGCAGGCGAAGTACCTGGCCTCGTGGGACGAGGGGACTTAAGCCCGCACAGCATCGTTCGTCTGGAAGCCGGCGCTGGTCCAGCAGGACCACAGCGCCCGGCTCCAGACGAAGAATGCGTTCCGGTGTTAAGTCCCCTCGTCCCACGAGGCCAGGTACTTCGTCTGCTCCTCCGTGAGCTGGTCGATCGTGACGCCCATCGTTGCCAGCTTGAGCCGGGCGATCTCGTTGTCGATGTCCTCCGGCACCACGTAGACCTTCTTCTCGAGCGAGGCCGCGTTCTGGACGACGTACTCGGCCGAGAGGGCCTGGTTCGCGAAGGACATGTCCATCACCTGCGCCGGGTGGCCTTCGGCCGCGGCGAGGTTGACGAGCCGGCCGTCTGCGATCAGGTAGAGCCGCCGGCCGTCGCTCAGCGTGAACTCCTCGACGAACTCGCGAGCCTGCCGTGTCTCGCTCGCGAGCGCACGCAGCGCGGGCAGCTCGATCTCGACGTTGAAGTGGCCCGTGTTGGCGAGGACCGCCCCGTCCTTCATCAGCTCCATGTGCGCCTTCGCGACGACGGACTTGTCGCCGGTCGCGGTGATGAAGATGTCGCCGATCTTGGCGGCTTCCTCCATCGTCATCACCATGAACCCGTCCATGACCGCCTCGATCGCCTTCATCGGGTCGATCTCGGTGACGACGACGTTCGAGCCCATGCCCTTCGCCCGCATCGCGACGCCGCGGCCGCACCAGCCGTAGCCGGCGACGACGAGCACCTTGCCCGCCAGGAGCACGTTCGTGGCGCGGATGATCCCGTCGAGCGTCGATTGGCCGGTGCCGTAGCGGTTGTCGAAGAGGTGCTTTGTCTTCGCCTCGTTGACCGCCACGACCGGGAACGCGAGCTTGCCGTCACGCTCGAGCGCCTTCAGCCGGATCACGCCGGTGGTCGTCTCCTCGGTGCCGGCGATCACGTCGCCGAGCTGCTCGCGCCGGGCGGTGTGGAGGACGCCGATCACGTCGGCGCCGTCATCCATCGTGATGTGCGGCTTGTGGTCGACCGCTGCCTCGATGTGCTGGTAGTAGGAGTCGTTGTCCTCGCCTTTGATCGCAAAGGTCGAGATCCCGTACTCGTCGACGAGCGCAGCGGCGACGTCGTCCTGCGTCGAGAGCGGGTTGGATGCGCAGATGACGACGTCGGCGCCGCCCGCCTGGAGAGTGCGCATCAGGTTCGCTGTCTCGGTCGTCACGTGCAGGCACGCCGAGACCCGGTAGCCGGAGAGCGGCTGCTCGGACTCGAACCGCTCGCGGATCGCGGTCAGCACCGGCATCTGCCGGTCGGCCCACTCGATCCGGCGCACGCCCTCGGAGGCGAGCGCCAGATCCTTCACGTCGTATCGCTTCGTCGTTGCCATTCGTTCCCTTCGATTAGGCGGCAGCCATCAGCCGCTCGTGCTTTCGCTGTTCCCATTCGACCCAGTCGGCGCCCGGCCCGGCCGAGCGCATCCACGCGTCGACGGCCGTGCGGAGGTCGGGCTCGCGTCGGAGCCGAGCTGCAAAGGCGACCTCGTCCAGCTCGAGTCCGAACCGCTCTCGCAGCAGCCGCAGGTCCCGCAGCTGCAGCAGCTCACCGTCGCCATAGACGCGGTAGCCGGCACGTGTCCGCGTCGGCACGACGAGCCCGACCGACTCGAGGTACCGCAGCATCCTGGCCGACCAGCCCGTGTGGGTGGCAGCCTCGCCGATCGTGAGCGCCTGCATCGGCGCAACCTTACCAGATGTCTGTCAAGGTTCGGTCGTGCCCTCGCGACCGTAGCGATCCTCGAGCCGGACGACGTCGTCGAGATGCGGCGTCGAAACCTCGAGGATCGTCGTGTCCTCGATCGCGGTGACGCGGTGGACGGTGCCCGGCCGGTAGCGGAACGCCGCGCCCGCCGAGATCACCTCCTCGCTCAGCACCGCCTGCCCCACGTCTCCCAGCTCGAGCCTGGCGCGTCCGGATTGGACGAGCCACGACTCGTCCTTCTCGTTGTGGAACTGCAGGCTGAGGGCAGCGCCGGCCTTGACGAACAGCAGCTTGCCGCAGTACGTCTCCGAGACGGCCCAGATCAGCTCGTGGCCCCACGGCTTCTCGACCCTGCGGACGGCGAACGCCCAACGGTCGAGCGAATCGAAGTTCCGGGAGTCGACGCTCACGAGAACGACACCGCGCCCGCCGCAATTGTCTCGTCCGCCGCCACCCGCATGCCGTGGTCGAGCATATTCCGGTCGCCGACCCTGGCGCCAGGGCCGACGACGCAGAGTCCGCGAACGTCGCAGTCAGCCCCGAGCTCGGCCCGCTCGCCCACGATCGAGCCGGCGACGTGCGTGCGTGGCCCGACGACGGCGCCCGCCCCGATCACGGACGACTCGACGGAGGCACCCTCACCGACGACCGCGCCCGCGCCGATCACGGCCAGGCTGCCGATCCGGGCACCGGCCCCGATCTTCGCGCCCGCGCCGACGAAGACGGGCGGCACCAGGCGGGCCTCGCCCGTGACGGCATCCTCGGCGACCAGCGTGTAGTCGGCTCCGACCTGCTCGCCGAGCTCGGTGACGAAGTTCCGCTCCAGCACGTCGCGATGCGCCTGCAGGTACGCATCGGGTGTGCCGATGTCGAGCCAGTAGCCGGGCAGCGCGACGCCGTACACCGACTGTCCCTCGACGAGCCGCGGAAACACCTCGCGCTCGATCGAGACCGGCCGGCCGGGCGGGATCAGGTCGAGCACGTCCGGCTCGAGCACGTACATGCCGGCGTTGATCAGGTTCGTATCGATCTCCTCCGGCCTCGGCTTCTCGAGGAAGCTCAGCACCCGCCCGTCGCCGTGCACCCGCACGAGCCCGTACCGGCTCGGATCCTCGACCGGTGTCAGCAGGATCGTCGCGCGGCACCGCCGCTGTCGGTGGAACTTCACCAGCTCTCCGAGGTCGGTCTCGCGCAGTGAATCGCCGTTGAGGGCGAAGAACGGCTCCTCGATCCCCTCGGCCGCGAAACGGATCGCACCGCCGGTGCCAAGCGGCTCCTCCTCCACCCTGTACTCGAGTCGGAGGTTGCCGTAGCGGTTGCCGAAGTGCTCCTGGATCTGGGTCGGCAGGTAACCGCATGAGATCACCGCCCTGGTGACGCCGAAGCGGCGCAGGTGCTCGAACGTGTACGCGAGCTGCGGCCGGTCGACGAGCGGGAGCATGTCCTTGCGGGTGCGGTCTGTGAGCGGCCGCAGCCGGGTGCCGAGGCCCCCGACCAGGATCACAGCGGGGAGGCTCACGCGGAGGGGCGGCCGATTGCCTCGTACACCCAGCCGGACTGGCGCATCCGCGTGGGGTCGAGCATGTTGCGGCCATCGACGAAGATCGGGCGCTCGCCGGCGGCCTCGCACGCCTCGGTCCAGTCGACCTCGCCGAGCTGCGACCACTCGGTCACGAGCACCGCCGCGTCGACGCCGGCAAGGGCCTCGCCGATCGACTCGACCTGCTCGACGCCCGGGAGTCCGTCGATCTTCGCGATCGGATCCCACGCGCGCACAAGCGCGCCCTCGGCGGCGAGCCTGCCTGCGAGCACGAGGCTGGGCGCCTCACGGATGTCGTCGGTGTCGGGCTTGAAAGCGACGCCCAGGAGCGCGACGGTCTTGCCGCGGAGGCTGCCGAGGTGCTGCTGGAGCTTCCCGATCACGCGCCGCTTCTGCAGCTCGTTCACCTCGATGACGGCGTTCAGGAGCTGGAAGTGGTACCCCGAGTTCGCCGCCAGCTGCTTGAGCGCGAGCGAGTCCTTCGGAAAGCAGCTGCCGCCGTAGCCGATGCCTGCACGCAAGAAGCTCGGGCCGATCCGGCGGTCGAGCCCGACCCCCTCGGCGACGCGCACCACGTCCGCGCCGGTCGCCTCACAGACGTTTGCGATCTCGTTGATGAAGCTGATCCGTGTCATCAGCGCCGCGTTCGCGGCAAGCTTGATCATCTCGGCGGAGGCGACGTCGCAGCGGACGACCGGCGCCTCGATCCCGGCGTGCAGCTCCTCGACCGCGTCACCGTCGGCGCCGTCGAAGGCGCCGATCACGATCCGGTCCGGGTGTTGGAAGTCGCGTATCGCCGTTCCCTCGGCCGTGAACTCCGGGTTCGAGGCGTAGCCGACGTGCTCGAGCCCGCGCTCGTCGAGCCGGTGGCGCACCTTCGCGCCCGTACCGACCGGCACGGTGCTCTTCATCACCATCACGGCGCGGGCGTCCAGCCCGCCGAGCTCGTCGACGACGGTCCAGACCGCGGAAAGGTCGGCGTCGCCCGAATAGGTCGGAGGCGTGCCGACGGCGACGTACAGGACGTCGGCCCCGGCGACGGCCTCGGCGAGGTCGAGCGTGTACGTGAGCCGCTCGGCGTTGCGGCGCAGCAACTCGTCGAGCCCCGGCTCGTAGATCGGCACCTCACCCGCCCGCAGCTGCTCGATCCGGTCAGCGACGACGTCGCGGACAACGACGTCGTGACCGAGGTCGGCGAGGCAGGCCCCGGTGACGAGGCCGACGTAGCCGGCGCCGAAGACTGCGACCCTGGACACGCGCCGGAACCTACCTACTTGATGCTGGCGAGCGGCTTGAGACCCTTCGCGATCGCGAGCATGGTCTCGTTCGAGAGCGAGTCGAGCAGCGTGTTGACGACCCAGTACGTCGCACCGCCCTGGCGCAGCACGACCATGTGCAGCTTCGGGCCCGTGTAATGGAGCTCGTAGCGGCGGCCGCCGATCGAGCGGACGAAGTTGCGCTCGGCGAGCACTGCGGCGTCGTCCCAGTCGGTCATCTGGACGCCCCAGTACTCGTTCGCCCCGGTCTTGTAGGTGAGCCGGATCGTCTTGTGGTCGCCGTCCGGGTCGATCCGATAGAGGCGCACCGGGCGCTCGCGGTCGATCCACGAGGAGCGCTCGAGCACCGTCGGCACCATCACCGTGAAGGGCACCTTGCGAGCGCGCTCGCGCAGTAGGGCGAGCGACGCCTCGGCACCCGGCGCGACGTTGGCCGGCTGGCGTTGCGGCGTCTTGTCGACGGGCGCCTCCGCGAGCGTGCCGTGGAAGGTCTGGCCGACGATCACGGTCAGCAGCGCACCGTTCGAGAGCGCGGAGACGGCCGGGACGAGCGGCGCCAGGTCATCGGTGCCGAACAGCAACGCGACCTTTTTCGCGGCCGCCTCCGCTCCGAGCTGTGACTCGTCGTAGTGGATGCGGGTCTTGAAGTACTCCCAATTGGGCGCATTTCCGTTCTTCCCGTCCGGCGCGTAGACCATCTGGTACCCGCGTCGCGAGAGCTCGTAGCTGGCCGTGCCCGCCGAGCCCGGCACGCCGTTCCCATTCAGCACGTTGACCGTCGTCTCGCGCGGGGCCGGCGCCTTGGCCGCGGACGGCTTCGGCTTCTCGTTCAGCGCCACCTGAGTTGCCTTCTGCGGCGACTCGACGTCGGGGTGCGAGAACTCCTGTACGGCCTTCTGGATGTTGGCCTCCGGCGCGAGGATGTCGAACCCGGCGGTCTCCTCGAGTCCCTCGAGCTTCGACTGGAAGAAGTGTCCCGGCGGGAGCGAGTATGCGAAGAGCGCATATTCGAGCACGGTGTCGCCGTCGAGCTCGGTGTTGCCGCCGACACCGACCTCGACGTTACGGGTGATCGTCTTGATCACCTTCGGCAGGTCGAGCAGGCCGGTGCTCGCCTTGATCTGATCCTTGAACGCGCGCACGAAGAGCTGTTGGCGGGCGACGCGGTAGAGGTCGGAGTCGGTGTGGCGGTAGCGGACGAAGTCGAGCGCCTGGTAGCCGCCGAGCTTTTGATAGCCGGGGAAGAGGTTGATCGTCGCGTAGCCGAAGTCACCGCCGCGGTCGTTGAAGTAGCGCCGGTCGACGTCCAACCAGACGCCGCCGATCGCGTCCACGAGCTGGCGGAAGCCGCGGAAGTTGACCGTGATCAGATAGTTGATCGGCACGCCGGTGAGCTTGCGGACGGTCTCGAGCGTCCCCTTCGTACCGCACGTCGCGTAGGCGTTGTTGATGCGGGCGCCGAAGGGCGGCTTGCCGGGGCAGTGGATCTGGACGAAGAGGTCGCGCGGAAACGACATCATCGAGATCGACTTCGTCTCGGGATCGGCTCGAACGAGCATGACGGTGTCGGAGCGAGACTGGACGCCCTTGCCGTCGCCGGCGCGCCTGTCGTAGCCGACGACGAGCGCCGTCGCCGGTTGGCCGGGCAGGGCCACGTCGAGCCGCTTCGCGGCGATCTTCACGTCGGGTGTCGAGGCGACGACCTCCGCGACGCTCTCGTGGAACCAGAGGTAGGCGCCGCCTGCGGCCGAGCCGACCGCGACGAGCAGAGCGACGCCGGCCCACGCGAGCGCCGTGCGGACGAACGCCCAGCGCGAGCGCCGCGGCGGCTCGGGCTGCCGGTAGATCGTGATCGGCGAGAGCGCACCGGGCGGCAGGACGGCTCGCCCGTTGCCGTTCACGGCGGCACCGCGGCCTATGCCTCTTTTCAACGTCGTCCGCATACGCAAAGACGCGGGCGCTCGAGCACCCGCGAGCGGCCCAGGATAGCGGAGGCCTAGGTCGTCGCAGCCCGCACCGAGGCGAGCGCGTCCGCAAAGAAGGCGTTCTCCTCGGGCGTGCCGACCGTGATGCGGAGGGCGCCAGGGGCGCCGAACGCGCCCAGCGGGCGGACGATCGCGCCCTGACGGAGCAGTGCATCGAAGAGCGCTGGAGCGTCCTCGCCGACCTCGACGAAGAGGAAGTTCGCGACGGCGGGGCCTGCGGGCTCGAGACCGTGTTCGCGCAGCGTGCGCTCGAGCACGGCGCGACCCTCGGCGGTGAGACGGCGACGCTCGGCGAGCTCGTCCGACCCGTCGATGCTCGCGAGCGCAGCGACCTGAGCCTGGGTGCTGACGTCGAAGGCACGGCGGATCTTGCCGACCGCCTCGATCACGTCCGCCGGCCCGACGCCGTAGCCGACGCGCAGTCCGGCGAGCCCGTAGATCTTCGAGAACGTCCTCAGCACGAGGACGCGGCGACCGGCCCTGACGTACTCCTCGACCCCGTCCGGGTAGTCGGGCCGGTCGATGTACTCGAAGTAGGCCTGGTCGAGGACGGTGAGCACGTGGTCGGGGACGCGGTCGAAGTATGTGTCGAGCTCCCCGCGGCTCGTCATCGTCCCGGTCGGGTTGTTCGGCGTCGCGATGTAGACGAGCTTCGTCTTCGGCCCGATCGCTGCGAGCAGCGCGTCGAGGTCGTAATGGTCGTCGACGAGGGGCACGGTGCGCGGGACGGCGCCGAGCTTGAGCGCGTCGAGCGCGTAGCTGATGAACGACGGCCAGGCTGTGACGATCTCGTCGCCGGGATCGAGCGTGGCGACGGAGAGGTGCCCGATCAGCGCGTCCGCGCCCGCCCCGGTGATCACAGCCGCGGTGTCGACGCCGTGGCGCTCGGCGATCGCGGCCCTGAGATGGAAGGCACCGCCGTCGGGATAACGGTTCAGCGAGCCGGCGCTGCGCTCGAGCGCCTCGAGCGCGGCCGGGAACGGGCCCCACGGCCCCTCGTTCGACGCGAGCTTGACGACCCGGTCGAGCCCGAGCTCGCGCTGCACCTCCTCCTCCGGCTTCCCCGGCTCGTACGGAACGAGACCGTCGAGCGCGGCGCGGAAGAGGGCCATGGGAAGCTACCCGCCGGCGGGCGGGGGCAGCTCGTCGTCCGAGCTCTTGCGCCGCCAGAACCAGAGCAGGCCGCCGAGCGTCGCGACCCCGGTCGCGATCGCACCCTTGTTCGGCCGTTTCGAACCCTCGACGGTGCCCGGCACCGCGTCCTTCGCCTTCTGCTTCAGGACGCGCTTCGCGACGATCCACGTCAGCCAGCCCGTGACGGCGTTCCGCTTGTTGAAGATGCTCATCGCGGCAGGCTAACAGCAGCCGCGAATGTCCGTTCCGGCCGTGTCCGAGGGACTGTCCCTGAGACATGGCCGGATCGGTCTCGGGCGAGACCGGGAGCGAAGCGACCCTTCAGAGCCCGTTTCAAAACGAAGCCTTTGTGTCGGCGGAACGCGCAGCGCAAGCGACGGCAAAAGACGACTCGCTCCCTCTGCGGCAAGGGGGCGAGTCCGGGGAGAGAGGCGGGGCCGGCGGGCGGCACGACCCCTGTGTGGGGACGAGGGCACGTCCTTGGCTGTAGAAGATGCCGCCTCCTCGAAACAGCTTGCGCGGCGCGAACGCTAGGTCTGCGCGGGCGCCCGTTTCTTGTTCGGCAGGTGGATCGCGCGTCCCAGCGCGACGAGGCCCGCTTCTTTGATCGCCTCGGAAAGGGTCGGGTGCGCCGCCATCCCGTCGGCCACCGTCTCGACCGTCGCCTCGGCGTCGAGCGCCACGGTGCCCGCCTCGATCAGATCGGTCACGTGCGGGCCGACCATGACGATCCCGAGCAGCTCGCCGTACTTCGTCTCGTGGATCGACTTGACCCAGCCGACCGTCTCGGCCTGCATCACCGCGCGGGCGTTCGCGACCCACGGGAACATGCCGATGGCGATGTCGTCGCCGTGCCGCTCGCGCGCCTGCGCCTCGGTCAGGCCGACGCCGGCGATCTCCGGATCGGTGTAGATCGGCCGCGGCACGGCCGGGTCGGCGATCGTCGCCTCGTGGCCGCAGGCGTTCTCGGCGGCGACCTCGCCCTCGCGGAAGGCCGTGTGCGCGAGCTGCCAGTAGCCGGCGCAGTCGCCGACGGCGTAGATGTGCGGGACGGTGGTGCGGCGGTGCTCGTCGGTGGCGATCCCGGCGCGCTTGTCGAGCTGGACGCCGATCTCCTCGAGCCCGAGCCCCTCGACGAGCGGGCCACGTCCGACCGAGACGAGCATCAGGTCGGCCTGCACGCTCTCTCCCTCACCGAAGTGAACGGTCAGCTGAGAGCCGTCGTCGTCGACGCGGGTGCACTGCTTGCCGAGCTGGAGCGCGATCCCGCGCTTCCCGAACGCCTTCGCCAGCTCCTTCGCCGCGTCGGCGTCCTCCTGCGGGATCAGTGTCTCGAGCAGCTCGACGATCGTGACCTCGCTGCCGAAGCGCTGGAAGATCGACGCAAACTCGCAGCCGATGATGCCGCCGCCGAGCACGACAAGTCGGCGCGGCACCTCCGTCTGCGCGAGGAGGCCGGTCGAGTCGATGCAGCGGGGCGAGTCAAGCCCCTCGATCGGCGGCCGCAGCGGGAACGAGCCTGTCGCGACGACCGCGTTCTTGAAGGTGATCTCCTCGCCGCCCTCGACCGAGAGCGTGTTCGGCCCGCTGAAGCGGCCGCGGCCCTTCACCCACTCGACGCCATTGGCCTTGAAGAGGCCGGCGATACCGCCCGTCATCTGCTTGACGACGCCGTTCTTCCACTCGACCGCCTGGCCGAAGTCGAGCTGCGGCTCGCCGACGTTGACGCCGAACTTGCCGAAGACCTCGCCCGCCTGGTGCAGCGCGTGAGCGGTCTGCACCCACGCCTTCGTCGGGATGCAGCCAACTCGGAGGCAGGTGCCGCCGAGCTCGGGCTCCTGCTCGACGCAGACGGCCTTCGCGCCCAACTGGGCCGCGCGAATCGCTGCGGTGTACCCGCCGGGGCCTCCGCCCAGGACGGCGACGTCGCATTCCATCGTTCAACCTTTCCGTCGGAAGTATGGTCCGATGCTAGCGATGAGCTTTCCCGCCCGCGCGTGGTCGTTTGAGCTCATCCAGCTCCTCATGCTCGTCGCTCATTCGAGCGACGCGACCATCGTCCACGCCTCGGCGCCCTCGTCGACGACCGAGAACCCGTGCCGCTCGTAGAGCTTGCGGGCGGGATTCCCGGGCTCGACGCTGAGGCTGAGCCGCTCGTAGCCGCCGTCGCGGGCCTTCGCGATCAGCTCCTGCAGCAGCTCGTCGCCGACGCCGTGGCCGCGTTTCGAGGGCACGACCGCGATCGCGAGCTCGGGCGTTCGCTCGTCCACGAAGCCGTAGCCACGCTCGTCGTCGCGGAAGACGCGGAACCACGCCGCGCCGACCGGGAACCCGTTCTCGAGCGCGATCACGGCCGTGTCGCCGGGCCTTCCCCAGCCGCGGACGTAGCGGGAGACGAGCGAGCCCGGAACCCGCTCGCGCCAGTAGTAGGCGTGGTGGAGCATGTCGCGCAGGAAACGGACGTCCTGGGCGCCGCCTCTCCGCAGCACGATGCTCACGGCAGCGACTGCGCCAGCTGGACGCGGTTGCCGTCCGGGTCGAAGACGTCCACCAGCCGGATCTGCCCGTGCAGCTCGACGACGACACCGACCTCGACGCCGACCTCCCGCAAACGCTCCGCCTCCGCCTTCACGTCGTCGACGTCGACGTGAGCGACGCCGCTCGACTCGTCCGGCTCGCCGACGGCAAGCGCAATCTCCATCTCGCCGTGCTTGAGCCGAGACCAGCCGTCGTCGAAGTCAACGAACATCTCTTCGAAGCCGAGCACGTCGCGGTAGAAGGCGCGGCCCGCGTCGAGATCGCGGACGCGGTACCAGACGGTCGTCATCTACAAGGCAAGTGCGGGCTCTTCGAGCAGCTCCTTGACGGTACGGAGGAACTCCGCCCCGTCGGCGCCGTCGATCGCCCGGTGGTCGCAGGTGATCGTCATGCTCAGCAACGGCCGCACCTCGACCTGCCCGTTCCGGACGACGGGCTTCTCCTCGGTCGCGCCGACCGCGAGAATCGCCGCCTGGGGCGGGTTGAGCACTGCGACGAACTGCTCGATCCCGAACATGCCGAGGTTGGAGATCGTAAACGTGCCGTCAGCGAGGTCGTCGCGTTGGAGCTTGCCGTCGCGGGCGCGGCCGACGAGCGCGGCGCGGTCGGCGGCGATCTCCTGGATCGTCTTCCGGTCGGCGTCCCGGATCACCGGCACGACGAGCCCGTTCGGCGCCGCGACCGCGATCCCGATGTGCGCGGACGGGAAGCGCAGGATCTTCTCGCCGGCGAAGTGGGCGTTGACGGCCGGATGGCGAACGAGCGCCGCCGCGGCGACCTTCGTCAGCAGGTCGCTGACCGTCGGCTTCGTCTCGCCCTCCGCAAGGCGGGCGACGAGCCGCTCGCGCAGCTCGAGCGCGCGCGTCATGTCGGCCGAGACGGTGAGCTGGAAGACGGGCGCCTGCCACGCCTCCGTCAGCCGGCGCGCGATCGTCTTTCGGGTCGACGTGAGCTCGATCTCCTCCACCTCGCCGGACGGCGCGACGGCGGCAGCGGCCTGCGGTGCCGGCACAGCGCCGCGCTCGACGTCCTCCGCGACGATCCGCCCCTCGGGGCCGCTGCCGGTGAGCGTCGCGATGTCGATTCCCTGTTCGCGCGCCAGCCGGCGTGCCAGCGGCGATGCCTTCACCCGTCCATCGGCCGGTGCGGGCGATTCGGTGACGGCGGCCGTCGTCGCTTCCGCAGTGGCGGCGGCGGCTTCCTGACCGCGCCGGCGCTCGTCGTCCATCTGCGGGGCCGACGATCCCTCCGTCTCAGATTCGTCCTCTTCTTCAACCGCAACGTCTTCAACCGCAACGTCTGCTTCAGGCCTATCGGTTTCGGGCGCGTCAGCGTCCGAAACCGACTCACCCTCCGCGCCGATGTACGCAACGGTACGACCCACCTCCACCTCACCCGAGTCGACGACGATCTTGAGCAGGACGCCGTCGGCCTCGGCCTCGACCTCCTGGGTCACCTTGTCCGTGTCGAGTTCGTAGAGCGGCTCGCGCTTCTTGACCGCCTCGCCCTCGCCCTTCAGCCACTTGACGATCGTGCCGGACTCCATCCCCTGGCCCAGCCGCGGCAGCTTGACCTCGGTCGCCATGGCTAGGAGCGAGCCACCGTTCGCTTGACGGCCTCGAGCACGTCGGCGGCGTGCGGCACGACCCATTGCTCCATCGCGGGCGCGAACGCGAGCGGCGCGAACTTGGCTCCCACCCGCTCGATCGGCGCGTCGAGGTAGTCGAAGGCGCCCTGCTGGATCACCGCCGCCAGCTCGGCGCCGAAGCCGCCGCGCGTGACCGCCTCGTGCGCCGTAACCGCGCGCGTCGTCTTCTTCACGGACGAGATGATCGCCTCCTCGTCGAGCGGCTGCAGCGTGCGCGGGTCGATCACCTCGACCGAGATCCCCTCCCGCTCCGCATCCTCGGCCGCCTGCAGCGCCTCGGGCACCATCCGGCCGATCGCGACCACGGTCACGTCGGAGCCCTCGCGGACGACCCGCGCCTTGCCGAGCGGGATCGGCTCGATCTCGTCCGGCACCGGCCCCTTCAGCGGGTAGAGGAGACGATGCTCGAAGAAGATGACGGTGTTGTCGTCGTAGATCGAGCTCCAGAGGAGGCCGCGCACGTCCTCGGGCGTCGAGGGGTAGACGACCTTCAGGCCCGGCACGTGCACGAACCACGACTCGAGCTGCTGCGCGTGCTGCGCGCCCGGGCTCCAGCCGGCGCCGCCCTGGGTGCGGATCGTCAGCGGCACCTTGACCTGGCCGCCCGACATCGTCCGGTGCTTCGCCGCCTGGTTGACGAGCTGCTCCATCGAGAGCGTCAGGAAGTCCTGGTACATGATCTCGACGACCGGACGCATCCCCTGCATCGCCGCGCCGATGCCGGCGCCGACGATCGCCATCTCCGAGATCGGCGTGTTGCGAACCCGCTCCGGTCCGAACTCGGCCAGCATCCCCTGGGTGACGCCCATCGAGCCGCCCATCTCGGCGATGTCCTCGCCCATGATGAAGACGTCCTCGTCGGCGCGCATCGCGGTCGAGAGCGCGTCGCGGACGGCCTCGCGGTAGGTCAGCTCAGGCATCCTGAGGCTCCTGGCGCGTCGGTGGCAAGGGAGGCCGTGCGCGCGACGCGCAGGACCGTACCCCTAGTACGGACAAGCGGCGCGCGTGCGGCGTCCTGCGGTCCAGCAGCGCGAAGCCGACGCGGAGCCGGGCTCCGCCCGGCGTGAGCGGGGGCTGTCCAGGGGCCTTAGGCATACACGTACTTCAAGGCGTCCTCCGGCTTCGGGTCCGTGCCCGCCTTTGCAAACTCGACCGAGCCCTCGACGATCGCCTCGATCTCGGTGTCGAGCGCCTCGAAGTCGTCATCGCCGATCCCGAGCCGCGCGCGCAGCAGCTCGATCGGATCCTTCGTCTCGCGCAGCTCCTCGAGCTCGCTCTTCTCCCGATACACCTGCGGATCGCCGATGTAGTGGCCGACGAGCCGGTAGGTGCGGACGTTGAGGAAGACCGGGCCCTGGCCGGAGGCGGCGTGCTCACGCGCCGCCCGCGCCGCCGCATAGACGTCCTCGACGTCCTGGCCGTCGACGTCGACCGAGCCCATCCCGAAGGCGACCGCGCGCTGCGAGAAGTCCGAGATCGGCGCGTGCTGGCTCATCGGTGTCGACTCGGCCCACGCGTTCATCTCGAGCACGAAGACCGCCGGCACCTTCCACAGCTGCGCGAGGTTGAGGGACTCGTGGAACACGCCCGTGTTCGTGGCGCCGTCGCCGAAGAAGGCGACCGCGACGCGCGGCTGCTTGCGGAACTGGAAGGCCAGCGCGGCGCCGACGATCGCAGGCAGCCCGCCGCCGACGACCGCGTTCGCGCCAAGGTTCCCCTGCGCGAGGTCGTAGAGGTGCATCGAGCCGCCGTAACCGCCCGAGCAGCCCTCCTGCTTGCCGTACAGCTCGGCCATGACCGCGTTCACATGCGTGCCCTTGGCGATCGTGTGGCCGTGGGCACGGTGGGTCGAGGCGATCACGTCGTCCGGCTCGAGCGCGGCCATCACACCGGAGGCGACAGCCTCCTGGCCGATCGCGACGTGCAGGAAGCCGGGCAGCTCCCCCGCACGAAAGCGCTCCTCCACCTTCTCCTCGAAGCGGCGGATCAGGAGCATCTCGCGGAAGAGCTCGTGGAGGCGCTCGTCGGAGACCGCGTCCGTTCTCTGGGCCTTGTCCTCGACCTTCGCCATCGGGCCTCATTATGCTGACGCCCGCATGGGACTCGTCGAGCAGTGGCGTCGGATCAGGTCGGAGCTCCCGGAGGATTGGGGCGAGGCGACGCTGAACGTGTCCGTTCCGCGGGCCGACAGGCGCTCCCGCGCGGCGGCGCTGCTCGCGCCGGCGAGCCCGGGTCGGCTCGGCGACGACCTGCGCATCTCGATCCACCGAGCCGGCGGCGGGGTCGGTCCCGACCGGGCGGAGAAGCTCTTCGGCCAACTGGACGAGGAGAAGATCCGTGCCACGCTCGCGCTGGTCACGGTCGTGGAGCGGGAGCAGCGCGCCGAGACGCCTCGAGAGCTCATCGCCGGGCTGTGGAACGCCGCCATCGCGACCGTGCCCGCGGACTGGAGCGACCTGCTGTGCGAGCTCGAGCTGACCTCGAGCGACCACCTCTCGCGCGCCGCGTTGTTGGCCGCGCCGGTCAACCCGACCCGAGTGCCCGGCCGCAGCGCCTTCCGCTTCCGCGTCGCACGCAGGTTCGGCTACGGCGCCTCGCCGCAGATGACCCACCGCTGCCTCGTCCGCCTCGACGAGGAGGGCATCCCCGGCAGGATCACGCTCCTGCGCGTCCTCTCCGACACCCACAACGTCGCCACCCAGGGGCCGGTCTGGCGCGTCGCCGGGAAAGCCGTCTAGTGCTGCGTCTCAGAAGTCGCGTGAGGTTCTGGGGAGTGACCGGGTGCGAGCTGACGTCGCGCGGTGTCCGCCCGCGTGTTGGTGGCACGTGGGTGGGCGCCGGGTGGCGTCAGGCGTGCTCGGGCGCCGCCGGAGCCCGTGGGATTACTGGGACGGAGCTCTAATGAGCGGCGACCCTGTCTCCTGGCTCATGATCGAGCCCGGCTGGACCGTCTACGACGCGGCCGGTGAGAAGATCGGCAAGGTGAAGGAGGTGCTCGCGGACGAGCAGGCGGACATCTTCCACGGCCTGCTGCTCGCGGACGGCGAGATCCTCGCGGATCGGGTCGCCGAGATCCATGAGGGTGAGATCCACCTCAGCTAGCGAAGGTTTGCCGCCGCAGCCGGCGGGCAATCTTGTGCCTATGCCGCGCGCGCTCGAGCCGGGGTCGACGACCGCACCGAGACCGGCGGCGCCGTCCGGCCCGCAGCTCACCCGCGCGTCATCGAAGTCCGGGCCCAACCCGTTCGTCGTCGCCGGCGCCGCGTTCGGCGCCGGGACGCTGCTCGCGAAGCTGATCGACTGGAGGGGTCATGCCCACCCGCGCCGCTGAGAGTCCCAGGCCCGCGCAACCGGGCGTGGGCGCCGCGGCCAAGCAGGTCGCAGAGCACGCCAGCACGCTCGCGAAGCTCGAGCTCGAGCTCGCCGGGCTGGAGCTGAAGCAGAAGGCCGGCGCGCTCGGAACCGGTGTCAGCCTCGGGATCGGTGCTGCGGTCCTCGCACTCTTCGCGGTCGGATTTCTCCTCACAACCGCCGCCGTGGCGCTCGCGATCGTGCTCGACACCTGGCTGGCGCTGCTGCTCGTGACGATCGGCCTCTTCGCGGTGGCCGGACTGCTCGCTCTGCTGGCCGTGCGGCGAATCAAGCACGCCACCCCGCCGGTGCCCGAGCTGGCAATCCGGGAAGCCAGGCTGACCTCGGAGGCGCTGAAGGCGAATGGCCACCACTAGCCTGAACGGGCGCACGCCCGACACGCTCCGCCGCGAGATCGAGCGCGAGCGCCGCGAGCTCGCGGAGGCGGTCGAGCAGCTGCGGGACGGGCTCGGCGAGGCGACGAACGTCGCCGCGAAGCTCCGCTCGAACCTCCCCGTCGTCGCCGCCGGAGCGCTCGGTGCCGGCTTCTTCCTCGCCGGCGGGATCGGCGCGACGATGCGCTTCCTCGCCCGCAAGGGCCGCGACCGCTGAGTTGGCCCGATCCTCCGCCGAGACCGTCCGCGTCCCGTCGAGCCCGTGGCGGCTCTCAGGCCCGGAGTGGGTCGATGCTCTCAAGCGATCGTCCAAGGCTTTCCTCGCGGACGACGCGATGGGCCTCGCCGCCCAGGTGGCTTTCAGCTCTCTGTTGGCGTTCTTCCCGGCGGTCGTCTTCCTCGTCGGCCTGCTCGACCTGGTCGGCGCCTACGACACGCTGAAGGAGTTCCTTGCTCCCATCGCCCCGGGCGACGTGCTCGACACGATCGACACGCTGCAGGAGGACACGTCGAAGAGCACGTCCGTGATCGCGTTCGCCGTCGGTGCCGCCGGCGCGATCTGGGCGGCGAGCGGGGCGATGGGCGCCGTGATCAAGGCGGTCAACCGAGCCTACGATCGGGTCGAGACGCGGGCGTTCTGGAAGACGCGGCTGATCGCGATCGTGCTCGTCGGGCTGATGGGGCTCGTGCTCGCCGGCCTCCTGCTCCTGATCGTGTTCGGCGGCCCGCTCGGTACGGCGATCGCGGACAAGGCCGGGCTCGGCGGCGCGTTCGAGCTGCTCTGGTCGATCCTGCGCTGGCCGATCGCCTTTGTCGCGATCCTGCTCTTCTTCTCGCTCGTCTACTACCTCGCGCCGAACCTGGATCTCCGCAACTGGAAGTGGCTGACGCCCGGAGCGCTCGTCGGCAGCGTCATGTGGCTCGCCCTCTCGGGGTTGTTCGCGCTCTACACGAGCTTCTCCGACTCGTACTCGAAGACGTACGGCGCGCTCGCGAGCGGCATCGTGCTGCTGCTCTGGCTCAACTATTCGGCGTACGCGCTCCTCTTCGGCGCCGAACTCAACGCCGCGCTCGACCGCCGGGCGGAGATCCGCGCCGCCGGCGGCGACAAGGCGGGGCTGATCAAGCCCAGCCGGCGGTCTAGTTGACCGGCACCGAGCCCCTGACCGTCCTCGGCGCCCGGTCCGAGTAGAAGCGGAGCACGCCGGTCGAGAGCTTCAGCCGCCAGGTGCTCGTGCCGATTCCCGCAAGCGTCGACCTGCGGTTGACGTTCTTGCCGACGAGGTGGAAGTTGTGCACCTTCGAGCGGTCGCGGACGACGACCGAGTACGTCCCCGCCTTGACGCCGTGACGGAGCACGGCACCGCTCCCGCTCCGCAGCGAGATCGTGTTCCGCGGGCCCACCGTCGCCAGCAGCCTCGGCGCTGCGGGTGGCGGCGGCTTCGGGGTCGTCACCGGCGGCGGGTTGCCGACCGTGAACGTGCGCACCATCTGGGTCGAGTGCGGGTCACACTGGATCGTGTAGCGACCCTCGCGGAACGTGACCGTCCAGGTGACGGTGCCGGTCGTCTCCACCTGCGTAGCCTCCTCGACGCCGGGCCCGAAGAGACGGAAGTTGTGCTCGTCCGAGAGGTCGCGGACGGCGATCTCGTACGTCCCAGGATCGAGCTGCGTGACGAGCCGGCCGGCGGCGTCCGCGAGCGTGATCGTGAAGCCGGGCCCGACCGTGCCCATGAGCGGCGTTGCCTGCGCTGGTGCGGTCGCCGCGCCGGGCACGAAAACCAGCGCCGCGGCGATGAAGACGAGAAGACCCCGAAACCGCATCGTCCGTCTCTACGCGCCGGCGCCGCGATCGGATTGCCGGACGCAGACGGGGCGGCCCGCGGCCGCCCCGTCGTTCCCCGCCCTCTAACGCTGAGCGGCGCGCCGGAGCGCGAACCCGGTGGCCAGGAGACCGCCGCCGAGGAGTGCCGCGATCCAGAGCGGGACGCCGGTGAAGCGCAGGGTGCCGGTCGTCGCCGTCTCCGCCAGCGACGGCGAGCTTGCGACCTCGTCGAGCACGTCTGACGTGGGCTGCTTCTTCGCGGGCGTGCCCTTTGCCTTCACGGGCGTGACCTTCGACGAAGCCGCGCCGAGCACGGCGCCGACCGGAGCCGGAGCCTTCGGCTTGTCGAACGTCTCGCTCTGGCCCGGGGACGGAGCGGTCGCCGAAGAGGACGGCGTCGACGCGACGACGCAGTTGCCGCTCGCGTCCTTGACCATCCCCGTCGGAACCGTCGTCTGCATTCCCTCGAGGTTCAGGCAGACGTCCTTCGGCTGGTTCTGCTGCGGCACGGGCGGCACGGCCGCCGCCGACTCGCAGGCGTCCTTCGTGAACCCGTCCTTCGAGCCGGGCCGCGACGCCGGATCCTTGAGCATGATGTCGTGGCGCCCGTTCAGGTCTGGGTGCGAGCCCGTGTCCGGGCTGTGCGCCTCGCTCCATGCCGTCCACGGAATGTTGATCACGACGTACGGGTTCGTCTCGGAGCCGGTGCGATGGCAGACGATGACGTGATGATGCGCCTCGGGATCGGCGAGCGCCGAGCCCGTGAAGGCGACGGCGCAGAGCACGAGCCCGGCCGTGTGCGTGAGTGCCTTGACAAACCCCATTGTTCCGCTCTCCCTCGTTGGTCGTGGCGTACTGACGCTGGAGCAACGGAGCGCTTGCTGGAACGGATACAGCTGCGAAGGCGGAGAGTCCCTGCTCAGACGCGGTTATGAGCGCAGCTCGGCGCCGAACCGCTCGGCGAGTGCGGCGACGATCCGCTTGCGCAGCTTCGCGGCGTCGTCGTCCGAGAGCGTGCGCTCCGGCGACTGGAACGCAGCCGCGAACGCGATCGACTTCT
>JBDSOJ010000195.1:0-4607 GCA_039914895.1 Gaiellaceae bacterium | reverse complement strand
CAGGCTTGCTACGGGGCTGTGCGATCGTTCGCGACGAAGGCTGCGTGGGTGATCGGCAGCAGCCGCTCCAGGAACGATTCGGCGGCGGCCGCGTACTGCTGGATCTCGTGCTGGGCGTTCTCGTGGTTTCGCAGGCCGCAGAAGTGCATCAGGCTGCGCGGGTTGCAGCTCCAGTAGTACTTCGTGTAGGTCGACAGCGGCAGCACCGCGCGCGCGACCTCCTTCGCGACCCCCTGCTCGAGCATCCGCTCGTAGGCCTCGAAGGCCCGGTGTGCGTTCTCCTCGATCTCGCGGCGAGCCTCGTCGCGGACGAGATCGTCGACCGGCTCGAAGCTGTAGCTGCCGGGCTTCCCGACCTGCGTGCGAACGTTGTCGGGGACGTAGAACTCGGCATCCATCTTCGAGTAGCGACCGCTCCACTCGTTGTAGCTGTGGCCCGCTCTGTGACGGTGATGCTCGCGCACGACGAAGAGCGGCGCCTTGACGAGGAAACGGAAGTAGCCGTGCTCGAACGGGCTCCCGTGCCGTTCGCGGACGAGGAAACGGATCAGGCCGGCGTCGCGGTCGGTCAGTTCCTCCGACTCCTGGTTGAAGGAGACGCGCGCGCCGTTGACGACCGCGAGGTCGGAGGCGAGCGCCGCGTCGAGAGCGAGGAAGCCCTTGTCGAGGACGGAGACGACTGTCTCAGGCAACGCGGCATCTTGTACTACTGCGTTCATGGCGTCCAATGTAGAGCCTCTGTCGGTCGGAACGTCGGGCTGGTCGTATCCGAGCTGGCGGCCCACTTTCTATCCCGAGGGGACGGCGAACGAGGACTTCCTCCGCGTCTACTCGGCGCGGCTGCCCTCGGTCGAGCTCAATTCGACGGGCTACCGGCTGCCGTCCGAGGAGCAGTTCGCACGCTGGGGCGCTGCCGTGCCGGACGGCTTCACGTTCGCGGTCAAGGCGCCGCCGCGGGCGCTCTCGGACGTGGCGACCCTCGAGGAGCGGGTGCGGCAGCTCGGCGACCGGCTCGGTCCCGTGCGGGTGGTGGTCGAGGCGCCGCGCGACGACGGCATGCTTGCGCTGCTACTCGGTTCGACCAACCTGCGGTTGGCGCTCGACCTCCGGCACGAGAGCTGGGACGGCGTCGACGTCCTCCCGGCGGTGCGGGTGAACGACTGGGCCGCCGCTGCTCCCTTCCGGTATCTCCGCTTCCGCGAGCCGCCGCACTCGGACGGAGAGCTGGCTGACCTTGCTGCGCGTATCGACCCGCTGCTCGCCGCGGGCGTCGACGTCTTCGCGTACTTCCGCCACGAGGAGGCGCCCGACGCGCCCGCGTACGCCGCACGGCTGCTCGAGCTCGTCCTCGGGATCCAGGAGCGGGGCGACGGAGCGTGAACCCAGACTCCGTGCTGGCAGCGCTCTCCGTGACGACCGGAACCCCCGGTTAGGTGGTTTTCCCGCTACTCTCCGCTTCGTTCAATTCTTTAGAGCGCGTACCAGCGGTGCCCAGCACCTCTCTTACCGTTCGTGAGTCATTGGTAAGGAGGTGTAGATATATGGCATCAGGAACCGTGAAATGGTTCGACGACGCGAAGGGCTACGGCTTCATCGCGCCGGAGGACGGAGGCAAGGACCTCTTCGTCCACCACAGCGGCATCGGCGGGGACGGCTTCAAGTCCCTCTCGGAGGGCGCGAAGGTGGAGTTCGAGGCACGCGAGGGTCAGAAGGGCCCCGAGGCCTTCAACGTCGTCGCCGTTTAGGCGTCGCCACGAAGACCGGATCCCCGTGGCGGAGCGCTTTCGAGCGCACCGCCACGGGGATCTCTTTCGTTGCGCCCCTGTCCCAGGGACAGTCCCTAGGACACGTCCGAAACGGCCGCTCTGCCCGCCGCCTCGGCCGAGCTGACGGCGTGTCGTTGCGCTTCGCGCACGCGTTCGTCGCCCTCTCGTGCGTTGATCGCGACGAGGCGGGCGGCGATCGAGGCCACCGCCGCCGCGAGGTCGGCCCCCCCGGCCGCGTCGCCGCTCACGTTCGGATTCCCCTCGCCCGCGACTGTCGCGGCCAGTTCCGCCACCTCGGCGGCGATCTCAGCCAGCTCGAGCGGGATCGCGACGATCCGCTCGACGTTCTCGTCCGTCCGCTCCGTCATGAACGCCCCATAGGCCTCCGCGTCGGCGTCGGCGAGCGGCTCCGCCCGCGCCCGCAGCTCCTCGGCGCGCCCGACGACCTCGGCCCGCCGCCCCCACTCGTCCGGCGCGAAGCGTGCAGCCATCGCCGTCAGGCCCGCAGCGAGGGAGAGCGTGACCGCCGCGACCGCGCCGCAGGCCGGCGCGGGCGTCCGAGCAGGCACCGCGTCGAGGAACTCCTTCAGGCCAGCGTCGAGGAAGCTAGAAGAGTCCAACCGTGCGGCCGTCCTCGTCGATGTCGACGCTGAACGCAGCGGGCGAGGCGCCGAGGCCCGGCATCGTCTGCATCGTCCCGCAGAGGGCGACGAGCCAGCCGGCGCCCGTGTAGGCGCGGACGTCGCGGATCGTCACCTCGAACCCGGTCGGCGCGTTCGCGAGCGCGGGATCGTGCGAAAGCGAGAGGTGCGTCTTCGCCATGCAGATCGGCAGCCGATCGAGGCCGTTTTCGGTGTACTGCCTGAGCTTGTCCTTCGCGGTCTGGAGGAAGACGACGCTGGCGGCGCCGTAGACCCGCTTGGCGATCGCCTCGATCTTCGCGTCGATCGGCGCGTCGATCGGGTAGGTGTACTCGAACTCGTTCGGATGGTCGGCCGCGTCGACGACCGCCTCGGCCAGCGCGGCCGCCCCGGCACCGCCCCGCTCGAACGCCTCGTTCAGCTCGGCTGCGTGCGCGCCGTGCTCGAGCGCGAGCCGGCGCACCAACTCGACCTCATCGTCGGTGTCGCCCGGGAAGCGGTTGACGGCAACGACCGCCCGCAGCCCGAACTCGCGCACGATCTCGAGATGGCGGCGCAGGTTGGCGGCGCCCCGCTCGATCGCGTTGAGGCCGCCGCCGGGATCGCCGCCGTGATGTTTCAGCGCCTTTGCGGTCGCGACCAGCACAACGGCGCTCGGGCTGAGGCCACCGGCGCGGCAGACGATGTTGAGGAACTTCTCCATCCCCATGTCGGCGCCGAAGCCGGACTCGGTGACGACGTACTCGCCGAGCTTGAGCGCGACGAGATCGGCGACGAGCGAGTTGTTGCCGTGCGCGATGTTCGCGAACGGGCCGCAATGGACGAGCGCGGGCTGACCCTCGAGCGTCTGGACGAGGTTCGGCTTCAGCGTGTCCTTCAACAGCACGGTCATCGCGCCCGCGGCCCGCAGCTGCTCGGCGAGGACAGGCTCGCCTTCGAACGTGTACGCAACCGTGATCGCGCCGAGCCGCTCGCGCAGATCGTGGAGATCGCGCGCGACGGCGACGATCGCCATCACCTCGGAGGCGGCGGTGATGTCGAAGCCGGACTCGCGGACGTAACCGTTGGCGCGGCCGCCAAGGCCGACGACGACGTTCCGGAGCGCGCGATCGTTGATGTCGACGCACCGGCGCCAGCCAACCGAGAGCGGATCGACGCCCAGCGCGTTCCCGTGCAGGATGTGCGCCTCGAGCAGCGCCGCAAGCAGGTTGTTGGCGGCGCCGATCGCGTGGATGTCACCGGTGAAGTGGAGGTTCAGATCCTCCATCGGGACGACCTGGGCGTAGCCGCCGCCGGCCGCGCCCCCCTTGATCCCGAAGACCGGCCCGAGCGAGGCCTCACGCAGGCAGAGCACCGGCTTGCGGCCGATGTGACCGAGCCCCTGCGTGAGCGAGACCGACGTCGTCGTCTTGCCCTCACCGGCCTTCGTGGGCGTGATCGCGGTGACGCAGACGAGCTTCCCGTCCGGCACGTCGCGCAGGCGCTCGAGCACGGACAGGTCGATCTTCGCCTTCGTGCGGCCGTACGGCTCCACCTCGTCCGGCTCGAGACCGGCGAGCGCGGCGATCTCCTCGATCGGACGAAGTGCGGCGGCCTGGGCGATCTCGAGACTCGAGGGCTGGTCGATCTTCATGCGGAGACCCTAATGCCGTGCGACGGCGCCGATGTGGCGCTCGTACGCGCCCGTCTCGAGGATCTCGGCGATCTGCTCGATCACCTGGCGAAGCTCGTCGTCGGAGGTGAAGTAGTGCGGCCCGATCCGGATCCCGGCGCCCGGGCGGAAGTCGCAGAGGATCTGCCGCTCGGCAAGCTCTTGTTGCACGGCCGCGAACCCGTCGACGTGGACGGTGACGGTGCCGCCCCGCCGCTCCGGGTCGCGCGGACTCGCGATGCCGTACCCGGCCGCGTCGGCGAGGGCGATCAGGAGGTCGGTCTGGCGAAGCGAGTTGGAGCGGATGCGCTCGACACCGATCTCCTCGATCAGGTCGTAGCCGGCCGTCGCCGCGTAGAGCGCGGGGACGTTGGGAGTTCCCGTGAGGAAGCGTGCGGCGCCCGCGGCGTAGCGCATCTCCTCCTCGAACGCGAAGGGAGCCTCGTGTGCTTGCCAGCCGGTGTAGGCGGGCTCGAGCTGCTCGGCGAGGTCGGGGCGGACGTAAAGCCAGCCGTTGCCCGGGCCGCCGCAGAGCCACTTGACCGAGCC
>JBDSOJ010000172.1:0-5852 GCA_039914895.1 Gaiellaceae bacterium | reverse complement strand
AGCGAACGGCGCCACGCGAGATCAGCTCGGCGAACGCCGCCCGCGAGACCGCGTCCGCACCCGCCACGTGCAGCGGGCCGGCGATATCGAGCTCGGCCAGCTCGAGCAGTGCCTGCGCCAGGTCGGTCACGTGCACCGGGCTCCGGATCTCGTTTGTGAAGAAGGTGAGGTCGGGGTCGCGTGCGGCGAGCTCGTGTTTCGACGACATCGCGCCGCCGTAGAGCAGCGAGGTGCGGACGAGCAGCGCGGCAGGGTGAGTGGCCGCCACGCGCGCCTCGGCCTCCGCCTTCGCGCGGCCGTAGTCGGTGACGGGCGAGAGCGGGTCGTCCTCGACGTACGGCGCGCCCTTGCGGCCGTCGAAGACGACGTCGGTGGAGAGGTGGACGAGCCGGGCGCACACCCCTGCGGCGGCGCGCGCGACGTTCTCCGATCCCCGGGTGTTGACGTCCGGGTCATCCTGTCGGTAGGCGGTGTGGATGACGACCTCGGGACGCACCCGTTCGAAGAGCTCTCGCACCGCGTCGGCGTCCCGCACCTCGACGCGCTCGGTCGACGCGTCCGGGCGCAGGCGAACGAGCTCGGAGCCGAGATAGCCGGTCGCGCCGGTGACGTGCAGCCTCACACTTGAACGCTATCCGCCCGGTCCCGTAGGCTCGCGCCCATGAGACGAACATTCCTGTGGATCAACTTCGTGCTGGCGTCGCTGATCGTCCTGCTGATCTTCCTGCAGGCGTACCTGATCACGGCGTACATCTCGGGCGCGGGCGAGGACGCCCTCGATGCGCACGGCTTCGTCGGCTTCGCAGTCATCCACGCCGCCGAGCTGCTCGTCTTCCTGACGGCGTTCGGCGCCTGGCCTCGCGCCTGGAAGTGGATCGGCTTCACGTTCTTCCTGTTTGTCCTCGGGACGGTGCAGATCTTCCTGTCGCCGCCTGACGATCGTTCGAACGCCTGGCTCCACGGCCTCCACGGCCTGCTGGCGCTGGTCGTGATGGTGTCCGCGGCCGTGATCGCTCACCGCGGCATGCGCGACCTCGGGCTCAGGCGTGCTTCGCACGGCGGTGACGCAGGTACCGCACCGCCTCCACCACTCCCGTAACGGCGAGCGCGACCCCGAAGGCGAGGAGGAGCCCCTTCCAGGGCTCCTCCTCGAACGTCCGCCCGCCGAAGTAGCCGAGCAACACGGTGTAGGAGCCCCAGATCGCCGCCGCGATCGCGTCGAAGAACAGGAACCGCCGCCAGCTGACCGCGCTCGTGAGGCCCGCGGTGAACGTCGTGACGGTGCGGCCGCCGGGGATGAAGCGCGCGACGATGATCAGGTACCACCCGCGCTCGAGCAGCATCCGGTCTGCCCAGGCCAGCCGCGCCTTCGACTTCTCGCTCGAGAAGAACCGATTCGTCACCCGCTCGCCGAGAAAGTGGCCGCCGGCGTAGGAGATGTTGTCCCCGACGAACGCGCCGGCCGCCGCGGCGAGGATGACGAGCTCGACCGAGAGACCGCCCGTGCCTGCGACGACGCCCGCTGCGATCGCCGTCGCCTCACTCGGCACGATCGGAAAGAACGCGTCGAGCATCGCGATCAGAAAGACGATCAGGTAGCTCCAGTTCGATCCGGAGACGGCGTCGACGATCGAGCTGAACACTTCGTGCATCCTTGCAGAGAGCGGCGTCGCGATGATGCGCGGCATGACCTTCGCACCCCTTGCCGGCATCTGCGTGCTCGACCTGACGAGTTCGCTTGCCGGGCCGACCGCGACCGAGATCCTCGGCGCGCTCGGCGCTGACGTGGTCAAGCTCGAGCACCCCGGTCGCGGCGACGAGGCGCGCGACTGGGGTCCTCACTTCTTCGAGGGCGGGAGCGTCATGTTCTTCTCGGCGAACGCCGGTAAGCGCTCGCTCGCCCTCGACCTCAAGTCGCCGGCAGGACTCGAGGTGCTGCTGCGGCTCGCGGACAGCGCGGACGTCGCGGTGCAGAGCCTCCGGCCGGGCACCGCGGAGCGGCTTGGAGTCGGGCCGGACACGCTGCGCGCGCGCAATCCGCGCCTCGTTTACGCGACGATCGGCGCTTTCGGGCGCAGCGGACCGCTCGCGTCGGAGCCGGGCTACGACCCGCTGATGCAGGCGGCGGCAGGGATCATGAGCGTCACCGGCGAGACCGACCGGCCGCCGGTGCGGGTGGGGGTCTCGCTGATCGACATCGGTACCGGCGTCTGGGCTGCGCTCGCGATCGTCGCCGCGCTGCACGAGGGGCAGGGACGGACGCTCGATCTCTCGCTCTACGAGACGGCGCTCTCGCTTGTCCCCTACCAGCTCGTCGATGTCCTCGCGGGCGGCGCTCCGGCCAGACGCTCCGGCACGGCCTTCCCGCTGATCGTCCCCTACCAGGTGTTCGAGACCGCCGACGGCGCGCTGATGATCGCGGCGGCGAACGACCGGCTTTACGCGAAGGTCTGCGAGACGCTGGGCGCAGCCGAGCTCGTGACAGACGCCCGCTTCGCGACGAACCCGCTCCGAGTCGCCAACCGCGAGCAGTTGATCCCGCTGTTGCAGGCGCGGATCGCGACCGAGCCGACGGCGGCGCTGCTCGCCCGGCTCCGCGACGCCGGCGTTCCGGCCTCGCCGGTGAACGACCTCGCCGCCGTCGCCGCCGAGGAGCAGCTGCGCGCGACCGGGATCCTGCAGGAGCTCGGCGGGCATGAGCTCGTGTCGCCGCCGTTCTCGGCCGACGGCGAGCGCATCCGCTATCGCTCCGAGCCGCCGCTGCTCGGCCAGCACAGCCGCGAGCTCCTCGTCGAGGCCGGGTACAGCGACTCGGAGATCGACGCGCTCGCCGAGGCCGGCGTCGTCCGGCTAGGCGCTTCTCCTTTTGATGTCTAGCCGCGGCCCCTGGCCGCGGCTAGGCGCGGTAGACGCGACCGGGTAGCTCCCGGCCGAGCAGGCCTTCGAGCCAGCGGGCGAGGCCGATCAGCGCGTCCAGGTCGACGCCGGTCTCGACCCCCTCCCGCTGGAGCAGGTACAGCACGTCCTCGGTGGCGACGTTGCCGGTCGCGCGCGGCGCAAAGGGGCAGCCACCAAGCCCGCCGACAGACGCATCGAGGAGGGTCGCGCCCGCCTCGACCGCCGCCCAGGCGCAGGCGACGCCGGTGTGGCGGGTGTCGTGGAAGTGGCCGCCGACGGGGACGCCGAGGATCAAGACGCCCTCGACGAGCCGCGCGACGGGCCGCGGCGTCGCGACGCCGATCGTGTCGGCGAGCACGATCTCCCCCGCTCCGGCCGCCACGAGTCGCTCGGCGAGGTCGGCCACGACGCCCGGATCGACCTCGCCCTCGAAGGGGCAGCCGAACGAGCAGCTGATCGTCGCGGTCGAGGGGCGGTCGGCAACGGCGAGGATCCGCTCGACCCGCGCTGCCGCCTGCTCGAGCGACGCGTTCCCGTTGCGCTGGTTGAAGGACTCGGTGGCGGCGAGCGTCACGTTGACGCGGTCGAGCGGCGTCGCCGCCAGCCGCTCCCAGCCGCGCTCGTTGAGGACGAGCCCCGAGAGCTCCGCTTCGACCTCGCCGACCGCGGCCACGACCTCCTCGGCGCCGGCCATCTGCGGCACCCGCGCGGGGTCGACGAAGCTGACCGCCTCGATCCGGTGCAGCCCCGCCGCCGCCAGGCGCCGCACGAGCTCGGCCCGCACCTCGGGCGCGAGCACCTCGGGCTCGTTCTGGAGCCCGTCCCTCGGGCCGACGTCGCAGAGCGTCACCTGCACGCGGCGAGGCTACTCGTACTGGAGCGCCTCGAGCGGGTTCAGCCGGGCGGCGCGGCGGGCCGGAGTGATCGCCGCAACCAGCCCCGCGATCACGGCCACGACCGAGAGGACGATCAACTGACCGAGGGGCAGCTCGAAACGGAGGTCGTATTGGCCAAGCGCGCTCGTCACGAGCGCCGCCAGGAAGATCCCGAGCGGGAGCCCGAGCGCCGCGCCGATCAGCGCCGTGATCACGCTCTCGTGACGCACCATCCGCCGCGTCTGCCGTCGCGTCATCCCCACCGCGCGCAGCATGCCGAGCTCCCGCGTCCGCTCGAAGACGGACAGCGCGAGCGTGTTCACCATCC
Source organism: Gaiellaceae bacterium (assembly GCA_039914895.1). GTDB lineage: Bacteria > Actinomycetota > Thermoleophilia > Gaiellales > Gaiellaceae > Gaiellasilicea. The sequence continues at coordinate 1,751 of JBDSOJ010000172.1, read as the reverse complement.
CGAAGAGGCTGATGATCACCGAGAGGGCGAGCAGGACGTAGAGGAGCAGCAGGAACTGCTGAATCTCCTGGTCTTCCTTGTCGATCCACTCCGCGCGCGTTTGGATGCGCGTGTCCGGGAAGCTCTCGAGCGCTCTCTCGACGCTCGTCCTTGCCGCCACGCCGCCGTTCGCGGCGTTGATGAGCGTGAAGCGGTTGCGCGGGCGCTCATAGAGCTCGTCGAACGCCTGCTTCGAGACGCTCGCCGTACCGAGCAATGGGTAGAACGGACTGCCCTCGTAGATGCCGCGGATCACGAAGTCCTTCGACTGGTTGTCCGTGGAGCGCACGGTGAAGGAATCTCCGACGGCGAGATCCCGATCGTCGGCGACGTTCCCGGGCAGCAGAGCGCCGTCGGTGCCGAGCTGCGTCAGCACCTCGTCCGAGCCGTCCTCCCAGCGGAAGTCGTACACCTCGGCGATCCGAGCGTCCAGGCCCGTCAGGTTCGCGCCGTCACCGGCGATCTGAGCGATGTCCTGCCGGACGTTGCTGATGATCTGGACGCCGTCCGCGCCGGCGACCGCGTCGCCGACTGCCGCCGGGAACTCGGAGTAGCCGTCCTGCGACGTGACGATCAGGTCGGACTGGATCTGGCGCTCGATCGCGTCGCTGTTCGACACCCGGAGGCCGTTGGCCAGCACGGAGATGAAGGTCACGAGCGCGATCCCGATCATCAGCGCGGCCGCGGTCGCGGCCGTGCGGCCGGGGTTCCGGCGCGCGTTCTCGCGGCCGATGCGGTTGATCCGCGTCGACGGCAGCACGCCGGGGAACTCCATCGGCCACTCGGGCTGCCACGTCGTCACCGCGCTCCGTACCCACATGAGGAGCACGATCAAGGCGAGCAGTGGGTTGAGCGCGGCGCCGAGCAGAACCGCTCCGAAACGTCCGAGCACACCGCCAGGACCGAACGCGCCGCGCCGGAGCAACCAGTACGGCAGCGTCCAGAGCGGCCAGACCAGGATCATCACGACGACGGTCAGCCAATGGCCGATCGGGCTGACGCCGACCGCGAGCGGCCGCACCAGCCGCGACGAGACCATCGCGACCCCGATGAACAGCGCGAGGACGCCGACGCCAAGCAACGCGAAGCGGTCGCCGGTGGCGATGTCGTTCGCGAGCGTCCCGTAGCCGAGCGCGAGTACGGCGAGCGCGATGACGAGGCCCGCGATGTACGGCGTGAAGCGCGCGAAGCGTCCGCGCGGCAGCGTGGCGCCTTCCCGGACCGCCGCGATCGGAGGCACGCGGGTGGCACGGATCGCCGGGAAGAGTCCGGCGACGAGCGTCACGAGCGTCCCGACGAGCAGCGAGACGACGATCGTCCGAGTCGCGAAGACCGTCTCGGTCTGGGGCAGGTCGAGGTTCAGCGTCTTGAACAGCTCGTTCAGCCCGACGGCGAGCCCGAGGCCGCCGAACAGGCCGACGATGGACGCGCCGAGACCGATCACGAGCGCCTCGAGGATCACCGACCTCAGCACCTGTCGCCGCGACGCGCCGAGCGTGCGCAGAGTTGCGAACTCCCGCATCCGCTGCGCGACCGTGATCGAGAGCGTGTTGAAGATGACGAAAGCGCCGACGAAGAGCGCGATCCCCGCGAACGAGAGCAGGAAGTAGCGGATGATCGTGGTGAAGGTGGCGATCTCGCTCGACTCCTCGTCCGCCTGCTCGACGCCCGTCCGGACGGTGACGTCGTCGCCGAGCTCGGACTGGATTCTC
>JBDSOJ010000134.1:0-9844 GCA_039914895.1 Gaiellaceae bacterium | reverse complement strand
ACTGGTACGTCGACGGCGGCCCGCAGGACGCGCGCTACTCGCTCAAGCTCCTGCTCCTCGGCGCCGGCCTGGGCCGGTCGCCCTGGATCGGGTTCCGGCTGGCGGTTGACCTGCCGTGACCGAGACGCCTCGGCGGCCGTTCGAGGGGATCCGCGTCGTCGAGGCGGCGACGCTCTTCGCAGCCCCACTGACGGAGGTTGTAGACGTGAACGTCGCACGCGCGGGCGGCGCCGACGAACGGGGTCTCCCAGAGGTGCTCCATGATCTGTGTCCGCGATGAGACCTGCTCGGGCCGTTCCGCGAGGAAGCAGGTCGATGCGGAGCCCGCCGAGCTCCCGGACCGAGTTCCCGACCTCCGGCCGCTCGAAGTCCCGCCGGCGCAGGATCGCGTGGACCAGGCTGACGAGCTCGGCGACGGAGTAGGGCTTCGTGACGTAGTCGTCGGCGCCGATCTCCAGTCCGAGCACGCGGTCCAGCTCGGCGTCTTTCGCGGTCAGCATCACGATCGGGACGATGCTGTGCGTCCGCAGGCGCCGGCAGACCTCCGTGCCCGAGAGCCGGGGGCATCAGCACGTCGAGCACGACCAGATCGTAGGGCGCGCGTTGCGCCGCCTCGAGCGCCTCCTCGCCGTTCGTGACGGCGTAGCCCTCGGCGCTGAGCGCGTAAGCGAGCGCATCGACGATGTCGGCGCGGCGCCCCTGCCGGCGGCGCGGCCTCGTACGACGTCGGCGACGACGGCATCCTGACCCCGCTCGGGCCGAGCGTCCGCACGGCCGGTCGGACACGTGCTGGGTCGTGAGGAGGGACAGCGACAAGTTCGCGTACATCACGAACTTCCAGACCGGCGATGTCTCGCTCTACGGCGTCAATCCCGACGGGACGCTCTTCCTGATCAACGCGAGCGAGCATCCGGAACAGTCAGTACCTCTACGCACGGAACGCGCTCGACGGAACCGTGCACTCGTTCGCCGTCAACCAGCGGACCGGTGCGCTGATTCCGATCGACGTCGACGGTGGGATCACTCCCGCCGGCAGCGCGCTAGGCGGCTTCGCGGCAGGCTGAGCGGAAATGCGCGCGGTCGGGCGGGGACAGTCCGCTCGCCCCGACCCGCCAGCGTCGTCAGAAAACGTAAATGCGTGTACATCCTGTATCTCGGGAAGCTTTCCTGTCGTGACCGCCACCTCGCTCCAGGCAGTCCAGGGCCTCCGGCTCGAGCGGTTCCGACCATGCTGCTCGCAAGGACGAGTCGGATCGGGCGGTTCAGCCGTGCCAGCTCCCGAAGCAGCGTCGCCGTCCCGAGGTCGTTGTGGCTGACGTACTCGGAGACGTCGCCGAAGTCCGTCCCCAGGCCGACCATCGCCGCCTGGTGGCTGACCGCGTCGACGCCCTCGAGGCAGCGTGCGACGAGCTCGCCGTCGCGCACGTCGCCGAAGACGTATTCCGCCGCCGGGTTCAGGTAGCCGGGCGGCCCGCCGTGCGAGAGCGGATGAAGCAGGTCGAGCACGCGGACGCTGTCGCCGCGGGCGAGGAGGTCGTCGACGAGGTGCGAGCCGATGAAGCCACAGCCGCCGGTGACGAGGATCGCCGCCATCCGGCAGAGTCTGCGCACATGGGAGTCAGCTGTGCGTAACGACCTGAAGCCGGGCGGCTCCTTCCCCGATCTGGCGCTCCCGGACCACGCAGGAAATCCGCGGCGGCTCTCTGAGCTCGCGGGCAGCGACCCGCTCGTGCTCACCTTCTACCGGGGCTGGTGGTGCCCGAAGGAGCAGTCGTTCTTCCGGCGGCTCGTCGAGTTCCAGGACGAGGTCGAGGTCGCCTACACTCGCCTCGTCTCGGTCAGCGTCGACCCGCCGGAGGTCGAGGCTGCTTTTCGCGCGGGGCTCGGCGCACGCTGGACGTTCCTCTCGGACACCGAGCGACGCTACGTGAACGAGCTCGACCTGCTCGAGACCACGGACACGATCAATCGCCCGTACGTCCCGACCGCTTTCACGCTCTACCCGGACATGACGATCTGCTCGGTCTGGAACGGCTACTGGACGTGGGGGCGGCCCTCGCTCGAGGAGCTCCGGCGCGATCTCCGCACGATCACGAAGGCGATCCGGCCCGACTGGGAGGTGCCCAGGGAGTGAGCTGGCACTGGTTTGCGCGGACGGTCGAACGCCCGGATGAGGCGATCGCGGCCGCCGCGCTCTCGTCCGGCGGCTACCTCGCCGCCTTCCCGTCCGGCGGGCCTGCGCCTCGCGGTGAGCGGAAGGTCGACGCCCGCGCGATCGATCCCGACGGCGCTCCCGCGCTCGCCTCGCTCGTGCTGCCGCCGGACGGGGTCACGATCCTCTTCGACGACCCCGCGGTCGGCGGAGCGCTCCGGGCGGCCCTCGCGGCGCCGTGGCCCGACGTGCTCTCGACCCTCGTCGTCGAGTCGAGCCGCTTCGCGGGCGCGCTGACGGCCGTGCGTGACGGTAATCGCGGAAGGCTCGGGTCGGACCCGTTCGCGCGGCTCTTTCCGGCCGAGCTCGTCGAGGTCGGGCCGGGCCTCCTCGGCAGCACGCCCGCGCCGACCGGCCCGGTGATCCAGCGCTACGGCGGCGGCAACCCGTGGCCCTGGGACACGTTCGACTAGAGGTTTGATGTGGAATTGGTGCGCTGTGGGGCGGCTCCACAGACCCGCTCAGGTTTCACATCAAGCCTCTAGATCCTCGCGCCCCGGAGCGCGTTCGCGCAGATGTCATCCGGCTGCGGCTCGATCCGCGGGATCGCAGCGACGAGGAGCGCGCGCAGCCGCTCGAGGTTCTCGCCGAAGACCCGCACCACCGCGTCCGCCGAGACCGGCTCGTGTCCACCGGCGCCCGCGTCGTAGTCGGTGACCATCGAGACGTTCGCGTAGCAGAGCTCGAGCTCCCGGGCAAGCCACGCCTCGGGGTACGCGGTCATGTTGACGAGGTCCCACCCCTGAGCCGCGTACCAGTTCGACTCCGCGCGGGTCGAGAAGCGCGGTCCCTGGATCACGACTGCCGTTCCGCCGTCGTGAACGGGGATCCCGAGCTCGCGCGCCGTCGTCACGAGCACCTCGCGTAACCCCGGGCAGAACGGCTCCGCAGCCGCGACGTGGGTTGTCTCCGGCCCCTGGTAGAACGTGTCCCCGCGGCCGCTCGTCCGGTCGATGAACTGGTCGCAGACGACGAAGTCGCCCGGCGTGAGGTCGCCGCGAAGCGAGCCGCACGCGGCGGGCCCGACGATCCGGCGGACGCCGAGCTCGCGCATCGCCCAGACGTTCGCGCGGTACGGGATCTGCGCCGGAGGCAGCTCGTGACGAACGCCGTGGCGCGGCAGGAACGCGACTCGCTGTCCCGCGAGCTCGCCGACGCCGATCGGGGCCGAGGTCGGCCCGTACGGGGTCTCGACGGTCATCTCCTCGACGCGGTCGAGAAACGATGTGAATCCCGAGCCGCCGAAGACGCCGATCATCGGGCGAACGCTAACCGTCGTCGCATGGGCCGTGCTGGGATCGAACTAGCGACCTTGGGATTAAAACTGCGCCAGAGGCGAGCTCAGGGTCGCCGACAGCAAGCAGGTAGCGCCACATCAACGTATCGACGGCCGTTAGAATGAGGGCGATGAGCGCTGACGATCGCTGCGATCTGCTCTGCCTCGATCTCCCGGTCGCGGAGGCGATCCGCGCACGTACGCTCGCCCGCACGCACGAGCTTCGCGATGCTGCCGACCGTGCCCGCGGCCTCGCGGATCCGACGCGCCTCTCGCTTGCGGCGGCGCTCGCCGAGGCCGAAGAGCTCTGCGTCTGCGATCTGGCGTGGATCGCCGGCCGTTCCCAGAACCTCGTCTCGCACCATCTGCGTGCGCTCCGCTCGCACGGGCTCGTCGAGTCGCGCCGCGCTGGGAAGATGGTTATGTACTCGCTCACTCCCGCGGGCCAGGCGCTTCTTGCGGCCGTGCTGCCCGCTGACGTGACCGCGTGAGCACGCCCGTTCCCACGTTGAAGGTGATCGGACAGGCGACGAGGCCCGCCCGCTCGCATGAGTGGCTGCGTGCTGCACGTCGGGCGCGGATGCTCTCGTGGCTCTCGCTCGCCTGGATGGGGACTGAGGGAATTGTCGGGATCGTCACCGGCGTCATCGCGGGTTCGATCGCCTTGACCGGGTTCGGCCTCAACGCTTTCGTCGAAGGCTTCGCGAGCCTCGTGATCGTCTGGCGCTTCACCGGTTCGCGGCTTCACTCGGAGCAGGCCGAGCTGCGAGCGCACCGGATCGTCGCGATCCAGTTCTTCATCCTCGCCCCGTATGTCGCCTATGAGGCGATCAACAAGCTTTGGAGCGGATCGCATCCTGAGACGAGCGTGATCGGGATCGCGCTCGTCGCGACGAGCGCGATCGGGATGCCGCTACTCGGTCGCGCAAAGAGGCAGCTTGCGTACAAGCTCGGCTCTGGCGCCACGCACGGCGAGGGTACCCAGAACATCCTCTGCGGTTACCTCGCCGTCGCCGTGCTCGCAGGGCTGCTGGGGGACGCGCTCCTCGGCTGGTGGTGGCTCGACCCGATCGCCGCGCTAGCGATCGCAGGGCTCGCGATCCGCGAAGGACTCGAGAGCTGGCGCGGCGAGAGCTGCGGCTGCGCGACCTGCTAGCCGATCAAGGTCTCGAGCGAACTGTCCAGCTCGCGCCGCCGTCCGTCGAGCGTTTGATCGTGCCGTCATGCAACGCGACGTAGAGCTCGTCCGCCCCCACCGCGAGGAGAGCGGCAGGCTCGCCTCCGATTTCACCGCGCTTCATCAGAGTGCGGCCTCCGTTCGGGCTGACGAGCACCTGTCCGAGGCCGTCGACCAGATACAGCCGGTTTGGCGCCGGCCAGGCGAGCAGTCCGACCGCGTCGTTCAGGCGCTTCCAGCTTTGCCCGTCGTCCCGCGACTCGTACATGCCCTGCTCGAGGCTGCCAGCAGCCGTCGTCACCAGCCGGGGAACTCGGGCGTTGAATGCCAGGTCGACGATCGAGCCAGGCTTGCCAAGCTCCTTCCAGGTGCCGCCTTGATCGGAGCTTGTGAGCAGGCGATCATTCGTGGCGTCGTAGCCGTAGACTCGAGCGCCGGCCGACCGGAGGACGTGGAAGTCGGCCTCCCCGAGCAGTGAGATTGGCTCCCAGCTCTTACCGGCGTCCGTCGATTCGATCAGCCCGAGCAAAGGCGGCAGCTCTTGCTCACGCGCATCGGGATGGCCGGAGCCAAGGAAGCGGTTGGCACCGACGATCGAGAATCCCATCGTGTCCTGGAAGCGATCGGCAATCCTGACCGCCTTCCGCGAGTTCTTACCAACGCGGAAGAGACCGGTGTGGGTTGCGATGAAGAGCGAGCCGTCCGAGGGATTGATTCCGAGTCCGTGCACGTGGACAGGGCCGGGATCCGTGGTGGGAACACCTGCGAAGACGTCTTCGCCGTCGTCGCCGGAGGAACTCCAGAGGAGGGCCCCGGCAGCGACTACTCCGGCAACGCCGAGAACCGCCAGTAGCACGAGGGCGCGCGGCAGCCCCTGTTGCTGTTTCGGCTCGGCCGCTCGCTCCCGCCGTGCCTGCTTTGCCTTCACACCTCGCGTCATCGGCAAGGCCTACTCGTCATTGCGGCCTGCCGCTTTCATCACTTCCGCCGTGCTTGCCTCGCATCATGAAGAACATCATCAGCCCCATCACCAGAGGGCAGACGAGCAGGGCTGCTAGAACCCAGAGTCCTTCCATTCTTCCGTCACCTCCTCAGCGATCGATTTCCAGGACGTTTCGCTCTCTCGTCGCGGCCAGCTACTCCACCACGCTTGCGCGGTAGCCGAGCTCGCCGATCTTTTCGAGGATCGCCGGTACGACGCGCGCGTCGTCGAGGACGACCCGCGCCCGCTGCCTCCGGAACGATGCCTTTGCCTCGGTGACACCGTCGAGTTCCTCGAGTTCTTCCTCGATCAGCAGCGCGCAACTTGCGCAATGCATGCCGTCCACCTTCAACTGCAACTCGGTCATCACACGACCTCGATCGAGCCGCTGTACATGCCCATGCCGCATGTGTAACGAATGGTGCCCGGCTCCTGCGCGGGGAGGTCGATCGCGGTCTCGCCCGACTGGGGTAGCACGCCGCTTTGACCCATGAAGACGAGCGCGCGCGTGCAACCGGCCGATCCGTCGGTGAAGAAAATCACGCGCGCGGGCTCTCCTGCGCGGATGCTCACGTTGTCGGGCGAGTAACCGCCGCCGCCCGCCTTGATCCGCACCTCCTGAACCCCGTCCGCCGCGACGACCGACGGCGTCGGGGGACCACCGCTGGAGGCCAGCGCCTCCCTCGCAGCATCGAACGTGAAGCGTGTGTCGAGCAGGGTCATCGCAGCGTTCAACGACGTCAGCCCGAGGATCAAGATCGGGATCGCGGCCAGCTTGAAGAAGCGCGCGCGCAGCGTCTCGCCGAGCGCCGTTGCGAAGTAATCGAGGAGAAAGAAGATCGGTGAGGTGCCGAGGACGAACGCGAACATGATCGCGGCGCCGAGCGCAGGGTTGCCCGATTGAATCGCCAACAGCTCCATCGCCTGCGTAACGCCACAGGGCAGGAAGACTGTCGCGGCGCCGAGGATCGCCGGGGCGAACGCGTCGGTGCTCTTTGCGCGGTTACGGATTCGCCGGGTGATGAACCGCGGCGGCTGAATGACGACGAAGCGGAAGATCGGGTGGATGTTGAGCAGGTGAAGCGCGGTTGCGACCATGAACAGCGCGACCGCAAGCTGAATGGCTCCCTGCGCGGTGGGGGTCGGTTGGAGCAACGACCCGAGACCGCCGAGCAGCGCACCAAGCGCCGTGTAGACGATCAGCTTGGCGCTGAGGAACCAGAGAATCGGCGCGGCGTTGTGTCGCAGGGACGCCTGTCGCTGGAGGCGGTCCCGAATCTGGAGCTCTTCGCGCTGGGCGACGGCGGTCGCGAGGAGGCCGCCCTGGACGGCCAGGCACGAGAGCCCGCCGGCAGTGATGCCGGTCACGATCACGAGCAGCAGATTCGTGCCCCCGTCGAGACTGGACTCACTCGGACGTACGATCATCCCGACGATCACGAGTGCCGCGAAACCGGCAAGCGCACCCGCAATGATCAACCGCGAACGTACCGACGCACTGGCGGTCGGGGTGGACTCGGGTTGCTGACGAACGCTCGCACGGACATTCGGACTCGCGCTCGCCCCGCGTTGCAGGCTTTGCCGCTGCGCGCGGCGCCTCGTCGATGTCCGTCGCTTCTTCGACACACCCACAACGTACTACATCTTGTAGTAGACTGCTCGACGAGATGGCGCGCAGTCGTTTGCGAAACGGGGATCGCTGGGAGCACGGCGAGCTCCAGACGTGGGTACTCGAGCTGGTGAGATCCCACGGACCGAGCACCGTTCGCGACATCCACGAGCGGCTTTCGGACGATCATCCAGTCGCCTACACGACGGTGCAGACAGTGCTGAAGCGGCTCGTGGAGCGCGGCTTCCTCGACCGCGAGTTGCGCGGCAAGGTCGGCGTTTACCGTACGCGGCGGAGCGACGATCCGGCGGCGGCAGACCGAGTCGTGGAGGAGCTCGTCGGTCGCTTCGGCCCGCTGGCCGTGACCCAGTTCGTAGCGCGGGCGCGGCTCGATCCGGACATGCTCGGCGAGCTCCGCCGCCTGGTCGAAGAGGAGCCAAAGGAACAGTGACATCCCTGCTGCCCCGCCGCCGCCTCCCGCCGTTTGCGATCTTCGCGCTCGTCGTTTCGACGGGCACGGCCGCGATTGGACTCCTCTTCGCGATCGCGATCAACCGCGGAGCGCCCGCGCACGCCGCTGGACTTCTGCTCAAGGCGTGCACGAGCGTCATCCAAGTTGCCGGCGGCGTCGTCGCGCTCACGCTCCTTTCGCTCCCGTTTCTGCTCGCCACCGCCGGCCTCTTGCACGGCATTCGAACGCAGTGGAGAACCGTGCGCGTGATCCGAAGTCTGTGCTCTCCAGGCTTCTCAAATGCTCCCGAGCTGACCGCGCCCGCCGCAGCAACGGGCTTGCTGGGGCGGACCGACGTCGTGGCTTGCGATGACCTCATCGCCTTGACGCACGGGCTGTTTCGTCCTCGCGTGCTCCTGAGCCGCGGCGCTGTCGAGACACTCTCGCGGCCGGAACTCCACGCGGTGTTGGCGCACGAGGCAAATCACGTCAGACGACGGGACCCGCTTCGACTTCTCGCCGCCGAGATCGCAAGCTCAGCGTTCCTCATCTTCCCGCTCGTGCGCGACTTCGCGCGGCATTTCGTGGTTGCGACAGAGCTCGCAGCGGATCGCGCTGCCGTGGCGGCCGCCGGCCGCAGGGCGTTGGCAGCAGGGCTGATCAAGTTCATCGAGACCCCGCGTCATCTGACTGTTCCCGCGCTCGCACTCGAGTCGACCAGCGACGAGCGCGTTGCGGCGCTACTGCGTCCTGCCGACTTCGTTCACTCAGTCGCTCTCAGCAGAGCGTCGGTCCACATGACCCTGGCGAGTGCAACCGCGATCGCCGTCACTCTCGGCGTGCTCTTCGCCCTGCCTCCCATGCTCTGATGTCGTCAGAGCTCGATCGCCCGACCAGGCGCCGCCGCGCGCAACTCATCGCTCTGCTGGCTGCGGCGCTCGTCGGGCTGTCCGCGGTCGCTGCCATTGGCCTCGGCGCCCGTTCCGACGATCGAGCCGTCGCGCAGCCCGGCGGCGGTCCGTACCGCGGTAGCGAGCCGCCCGCCGAGTTCGAGCTCCCGCCATTCGAGCTGAAGAGCTACCGCGGCGGCCGAGTCGCTTCGGAGATGCTCGCCGGCGACGTCGTGCTGCTGACGATCCTCGACGCCCAATGCAACGATGTCTGCCCGATCCTCGCCTCCGTGGTCGCCGGCACGATCGACCGGCTCACGGAGGCGGAGCGCCGGCAGGTACGGGCGATCGGGATCACCGGCGACCCGAAAGAAGACACGCCCGCCGCAGTCCGGCAGTTCCTGAGCGCGCGGCGGGCCATCGGGCGGCTCGATTACTTGCTCGGGAGCGAGGCGCAGCTGCGTCCGCTTTGGACCGCGCTGCAGATTCTGCCCTCGCTCGACAGCGGCCAGGACAGCGTCCACTCCGCACCGCTTCGCATCTACGACCGAAGCGGAGTCTGGGTCGCGACGCTGCATGCGGGCGCCGACCTGACCGAGGAGAGCCTTCTGCATGACATCCGTACCGCGCTCGCGGCGGATTCCCGGTAGGACCGCGGCGAGCCCGAACCATCGAGGTCACCTCGACACCTGCGGCCGTACTCGTGGCACGGTCAGTGGAGTCCAGGGGCGACCCTCCCAGACCTCGACGAGTGGCCTCGGCACGCGGCCGGCCACCGTCTCGTCTACCATCGTCCACTGTGATTCGGCTGCGCCAATTGATGGAACGAGGTCTGCGGCATCCACTGCTGCGACCCTTGCTGCTGCTCCTGCTCGGGCTTGTTCTCGCCTTCATGGTCTTCCATGCGATCGAGCACGGGGTCGAAGGGCAGCTATTCACGTGTGTGCTGCTTGCTGGAGCCGCTCTTCGGCTTGTCGTTCTCATCGGGCGGGCGCACCGGAATCGACTCCAGGGTCGGGTGCTCTCCGATCGCGCGCCACCGCGCGTGCGCGAGCTCCGGCTCCTGCGGGCGAGCCGGCCGCCTACCTTCTCTTTCGCTCTTCCTCTTCAACGCTGACACGCGGGCGCCGTCAGGCGCTGTCGCTGCTTGTCGTCGTATGAGAGGAAGCCAGTTTGCTGTTGCATTGTCGAGTTCGATTCAGTCGTAGAGAGAAGAGTGTTGCTGTCGTCGCCGCGCTTGCCGCTGG
>JBDSOJ010000115.1:0-6215 GCA_039914895.1 Gaiellaceae bacterium | reverse complement strand
CCGAGACACGGCGCGCCTACGAGGAGCTGCGCGACTCGCTCGGGCTCGCGCCCGCGCTCGAGCGCCTGCTCAACGCCGCGTGAACACGTAGTCGTTCGCCTTCGCCTGGGCGTGGCAGGCCGCACAGCCGGACTCGGGGAAGCCGATCTTCGTGAAGCGGGCGGTCGAGGAGGAACGCGTGAACTCCTCCCAGCGCCAGCCGCCGTTCCGCGAGCCCGTGATCTTCCGCATCGTCGCGACCAGCGAGAGCCAGCGCTTGCCGGGCGGCGTCGCTGTCTTGACGATGATCGTGCCGACGGGATAGCGCCGGCCGACCTTGCGCCTGCTCGCGTAGATGTTCTTCGTCCCCTGATGCGCCGGCGAGCCGCCGCGGATGGGGCTTGCGTTCAGCTTCGGCCACTTGGCGTACCCGTTCACGTACACCGGCAGGCCGTTCGCCGCCGGCTGCGCGCCGACCGATCCTGCTAGCAGGAGCGCGACGAGTGAGGCGAGAACGGCGAGCGCCTTCACTCGAGGCCGCCGACGTCGAGCACGACCGTCTTCAGGTCGGTCATGTCGAGCATTGTATAGCGGCCCCCGATCCGGCCCCAGCCGCTGCGCGTCCCGGACGCACCGCCGAACGGCTCGTGCGCCTCCCAGTAGTCGGTCGAGTCGTTGACGACGACGTTGCCGACCTGGAGGTTGTCGAGATAGCGGAACGCCCGCTTCAGGCTCCTCGTGTAGACCGCTGCCTGGAGGCCGAGGTGCGAGTCGTTCGCGACCTCGAGCGCCTGATCGTCGCCGTCGACGAGGATCAGCGGCACGATCGGGCCGAACGTCTCGTCGCGGTTGATCAGCGTGTCGACGCCGACGTTCGTGAGCACCGTCGGCTGCCAGTAGAGATCGGTCGGGCGGCCGCCGTCGCGTGCCCCGCCAAGCACGACCTCCGCGCCCTTCGCGACGGCGTCCTCGACGTGCGCGTCCATCTTCGCCGCGGTCGGCTCGTTGTTCATCGGGCCGACCAGCGTGTCGTCGGCGAACGGATCGCCGAGCTTCCACTCCGCCGAGGCCTTGACCACCTCGGCGAGGAAGTCGTCGTGCACCCGCCGGTCGACGAGGACGCGCTCGGTCGCGCAGCAGACCTGACCGGCGCAGAAGAAGCCGCCGAAGACGGCGCCCTTCGCCGCTGCCACGAGGTCGGCGTCGGCGCAGACGATCACGGGGCCGTTGCCGCTGGCCTCGATCAGGCTCCGCTTCAGGCCGGCAGAGCGCACGATCTTCTCGGCCGTGCCGTGCGAGCCGACGAAGCCGATGCAGTCGACGTTCGGGCTGGTGACGAGCGCCTCGCCGACGGCACCGTCGCCGTAGACCACGTTGACGACCCCGTCCGGCAGGCCGGCGTCGGCCATGATCTGGATGAAGTTGGCCATCGCGATCGGCGTCCACTCGGACGGCTTGATCACGATCGTGTTCCCGGCCGCGATCCCCGGCGCGATCAGCTCGACCGGGATCAGGGTCGGAAAGTTCCAGGGCGTGATCACGGCGTAGACGCCGTTTGGCTTCCGGAAGGTGAGGATCCGCTTGTTCACGTCCTGCGAGGGGATCACGGCCGTCTCCAGCCGCTTCACGTCCTCGGCCGCGATCCGGAAGTTCTCCGCCGTCTCGTCGATGTCCGCCAGCGCCTCGGCGGCATAGGGCTTGCCCTGCTCGAGCGAGAGCTCCCTGGCGAACTCCTCCCGCCGCTCTACGATCAGATCGGCGATCGCGTGGCAGACGGAGGCGCGTTTCCAGGCGGACAGAGCGGCCCAGGCGGGCTGCGCGTCCCGGGCCGCGCGGGTGGCGCGCTCGACGTCGCCGCTGCTGGCGTTCGGTGCCGTCGCGAGCGTCTCGCCGGTGACGGGAGAGACGATCTCGCGCGCGGTCTCGCCGGTGGAGGCAGTCCAGTCGCCGCCGATGAAGTTGTCGAGGGTGCGGGTCTGCGTGGTCGCCATGGAAGGCTCCTTTCAGAGGCCGGAGACGGGTCGGGAACCGGAGCGGCGAAGGACGAGATAGGCCAGGACGATTGCTCCGATCGTCAGGCAGAGGATCATCACGGCGAGGGCGTTGACGATCGGCGAGACGCCGAACCGGAGCGAGGAGAAGATGAAGAGCGGCAGCGTCGACGTGCCCGCGCCCGAGACGAAGAACGAGGTGTAGAAGTCGTCGAACGAGAAAGTGAACGCGAGCAGGCCGCCGGCGAGGATCGCGGGCGCGAGCCGCGGCAGCGTCACCTGGCGGAACGTCGACAGCGGCCCCGCGCCGAGGTCGTAGGAGGCCTCCTCGTAGCTCTGGCCCATCCCGACGACGCGGGCGCGGACGACGAGCGCGACCACGGACGCGTTGAAGACGACGTGGGCGATCAGGATCGTTTTCAGTCCGAGAGCGATCCCCGCGTGGCTGAAGAAGACGAGCGCGGCGATCCCGAAGACGATCTCCGGCGTGACGAGCGTCATCGTTATGAGCGCGTCGATCGGGACGCGGGCCCGAGCGCGCATGCGCGGCAGCGCGAGCGCGAGCATCGTCCCGAGCACACACGCGACGACCGCGTTTCCGAGCGCGACCACGAGCGAGTTCCGGAGCGCGCCGGTGATCGTGTCGTCCCGCAGCGCCTCGCCGAACCAGCGGGTCGAGAACCCCTCCCAGTTGAGCGTCTGGCGGCCGCCGTTGAAGGCGTAGACGAAGACGACGCCGATCGGGAGGTAGAGGAAGGCGTACACCAGCACCGCATGTGCGGCCAGGATTCTCCTACCCACTGGCCACCTCGCCGCGCGCGGCGATGCGGGAGAAGGCGACGAGGACGACGGTCATCCCCGCGATCACCACCATCGCGATCGCGGACCCGAACGGCCAGTCGTGCGCCTCGCTGAACTGCTGCGCAATCAGCGTGCCCGTGTACGCGGTCTTGTTGCCGCCGAGGATGACGGGGATCAGGTACTCGCCGGTGAGCGGGATGAAGACGAGCAGCGAGCCAGCCACGATCCCGGGCAGCGCGAGCGGCAGCGTGACGCGGCGGAAGGCGCGGAAGGCGTTGTCGCCGAGGTCGCCGGCCGCCTCGACGAGCGACCAGTCCATCCGCTCGAGCGCCGCGTAGAGCGGCAGCACCATCAGCGGCAGGTAGTTGTATACGACCCCGATGTAGATCGCCTGGGTCGAGTAGAGGAGGTCGGCGTCGAGCGCGCGGAAGAGCGGGAAGCCGGGGTCGAGGATGATCAGCCAGGCGTAGGTGCGGATCAGGAAGCTCGTCCAGAACGGGAGCACGACGAGCAGGAGCAGCAGCGTCTTCGCGCGGGCGTAACGGGCGAGCCAGTAGGCGAACGGGAAGCCGATCGCGAGCGTCGCGGCGGTGCCGAACGACGCCAGGCCGAGCGTGCGCAGGAACACCTCGCCGTAGAGCGGGTCCCAGAGGTAGCGGTAGTTCTCGAGGTTCCACGTGAAGTCGACGCCGGCGAAGCCCGTGAGCTCGGCGAAGCTGTAGGCGCAGATGAAGGCGAGCGGGGCGAGGAAGAACGCGCCGTACCACGCGAGCGCGGGCAGCGCGAGCCAGGCGGGGTAGCGGAGGCCGCCGCCACGCGTACGGCGGCGGCCTCTCCGTGCCGTCAGGACGGGAGCCTCCTCCACCACCTATGCGTTCTTGAACTCCGTCCAGATGCGGCTCCGCAGCGCAGTCCCGCGCGGCGAGACTTTGTTCGGCTCCAGCTTGGCCAGCGTCCGCACGGGCGGGAACACAGCCGGGTTGGTGAAGATCGCGTTCGTCAGATGAGGCTTGACGAGCGCCGGCTTCAACGGCGTGCCGTAGTAGGTGTACGACGTCTCGACCGAGTTCTGCTTCGGCCCGTAGACGTAGTTGATCCACGCGTGCGCCGCGTCCGGGTTCTTCGCTCCCTTCGGGATCACGTACGAGTCGACCCAGAACTCACCGCCCTCCTTCGGGACGACGTAGGCCGCCGGCTTCTTCGCGGCGACGGCGGCCCCGTCTCCGTTCCAGCCGAGCCCCATCACGGCACGTCCCGAGATCAGCAGCTGCTTGTACTCGGTCGACGTGATCGCGAGCAGGTGCGGCTTCAGCGCCAGCAGCTCCTTCTTCGCTTTGTCGAGCTCGCTGCGGGAGTCGCTGTTGTAGGAGTAGCCGAGCATCACCAGCATCGAGCCGATCACTTCGGGGATCCCGTCGAGGACCGTGACCTTGCCGGAGTACTTCGTCTTCGTCAGGTTGACGAACTCGCGCCAGGTCGTCGGCCGCTCCTTCACCTTGTCGGTGCGGTAGATGAAGCCGGTCGTGCCCCAGTCCTTCGCAACCGACCAGCGTTCATTCGCGTCGAACGGCAGGTGGCGGAACTTGCTGTTGATGTTCCGGGTCACATTCGGCAGCTTCGCCCACCTGATCGGCTCAAGCAGCTTCTCCTGGGCGAGAATCTGAACCATGTAGCCGGTCGGGACGGCGAGGTCGTAGCCGCGGGCGCCACCCTTCAGTTTCGCGAGCAGCGCCTCGTTGGAGACGTAGAAGTCCTTCTTGACCGTGATCCCCGTCTTGTTCGTGAATGCCTTGTACGTGGCCGGGTTCACGTAATCGGCCCAGTTGTAGTAGAAGAGCTGGCCCGAGGGAGCCGCCGGCGCGGCGAACGCGTCGCCGACCCGGCCGAGCCCTGCGGCTGCGATCAGCGCGGCTGTGCCGGCCACGAAGCCCTTCCTGTCGAACGGACGTTCCCAGAGCGGGTGCTGTTCATCCATGCGTCGATCCTCCTTCTAGGGAAAGGGCCTCCTCGTCGGACCAGCCCACGACCACGCGCTCGCCTGCGGCGAGCTCCTCCACCTCCGACCTCTTGCCTGAGCGCTGCTCGCGGACGAGCACCTCCTGGCCGTTCTCGAGCCGGACCACCGCCTGGACGGCCGGGCCGACGACCATCGTTGTCACGAGCCTTGCCGCGAGCCCCTCGCCGTTGCGGGTCAGGCGTACGCGCTCGGGCCGGACGGCGATCGTGCGCCCGCGCATGTCGATGAAGTTCGTCTCGCCGATGAACTCGGCCACGAAGTGGGTTGCCGGCGCATCGTAGATCTCCTGCGGCGGCCCGAGCTGCTCGATCCGGCCGGCGTGCATGACGGCGACCCGGTCGGACATCGCGAGCGCCTCCTCCTGGTCGTGGGTTACGTAGACGAACGTGATCCCGAGCTCGCGCTGGATCGTCTTCAGCTCGATCTGCAGCTGCTTGCGGACGCGCAGGTCGAGCGCGCCGAGAGGCTCGTCGAGCAGGAGCACGCGCGGGCTGAGGACGAGCGCGCGGGCGAGTGCGACCCGCTGCTGCTGTCCGCCCGAGAGCTCCTTCGGCTTGCGCTGCCCCGCGCGCGGGAGTCGGACGAGCTCGAGCAGCTCCGCCGCGCGGCGGCGGCGCTCGGCCCGGGGGACGCCGCGTTGCTTCAGGCCGTAGCCGACGTTCTCGAGGACGTTCAGGTGCGGGAAGAGCGCGTAGGACTGGAAGACGGTGTTGACCGGGCGCCTGTAGGCGGGCAGCCGCGCGACGTCGGCGCCCTCGATCCGGATCTCGCCCACGTCCGGTCGCTCGAAGCCGGCGATCAGGCGCAGTGTCGTCGTCTTGCCGCAGCCGGACGGACCGAGGAGCGAGAGGAACTCGCCGTGTCGAACCTCGAGGTCGAGGCGGTCGACGGCAGTGACGCCGCCGAAGCGCTTGGTGACTCCCGCAAGCTCGACGTCGGCCGCTGCGACGTTGTCCGCCATCGGGGACAAACTACGACCGCCGCGTGCGAGAAGCAACGGGACGGACAAGCGAAGATTCGGTGCGGGCTTTGGCCCGCGTGTCCTAGATGTTCGAGCCCAGCTTCGCCGCCAGCGCCGAGTCGATCGACTCGTGCACGGAGAGGTGCCGGTCGAGCCCCGAGATCGTCAGTGCTCGGTGCGTCTCGAGCCCGGGAGCAGCGAGCAGGAAGTGAGTGCCCGTTCTCGAGCTTCGACCGCGCCTCGATCAGGACACCGAGGGCGGTCGAGTCGACGAAGTCGACGTCGCCGAGGTCGACGACGAGGCGTTCCGGCTGCTCCGAGCAGAGCTCGAGGAGGGTCTCTCGCACCGCGGGCGCGTTGTAGAGGTCGAGCTCGCCGACGAGGTGGATCACGACGGCTCCGTTCCGGCGCTCGATCCCGCTGACAGGGTGCTCGTTCGGTCTCGACTCGTCGGTCATTCCGGCGA
>JBDSOJ010000068.1:0-6380 GCA_039914895.1 Gaiellaceae bacterium | reverse complement strand
GCCGACTTGTGCTCCAGGTTGTGGCTCTGCATCGCGTGACGGCGCAGGATCTTTCCCGTCCCCGTCACCTTGAAGCGTTTCTTCGCTCCGCTCCCGCTCTTCATCTTTGGCATCTGTCTTCACTCCTGCGTTCTTCGTGGGGCCGAGCAGCATGATCATGTTGCGCCCGTCGAGCAGCGGCGGCGACTCGACGACCGCCAGCTCCTTGATCTCGTCGGCGAGACGGAGCAGCAGGTCGCGGCCGCGCTCCGGGTGCAGGTTCTCGCGCCCCCGGAACATGATCGTCACCTTGACCTTCGCGCGCTGATTGAGAAAGCGCACGACGTGGCCCTTCTTCGTCTCGTAGTCGTGAATACCGATCTTCGGCCTGAACTTGATCTCCTTGACGTTGATCTGGGTCTGGTGCTTCCGGGCGAGCTTGGCCTTCTGCTCCTGCTCGTAGCGGTACTTGCCGTAATCCATCACCCGTGCGACAGGCGGATCCGCTCCCGCGGCGACCTCGACCAGGTCGAGACCCTTCGAGTACGCGTATTCGCGCGCTTCGTCGGTCGACTTGATCCCGATCTGCTCGCCGCCCTCGCCCACCAGGCGCACCTGGGAGACGCGGATGTTCTCGTTGATCCGGTCCTGCGGCTGCGGTACGCGCCGGTCTTCCGGACGGCGTCTCGGCCTCAAAGGCTCTTCACCAAGCTCGTAGCATCCTCCTCATCGACGACAAAAACCGCTGCAAGCAGCGGCCACATTTCCTCTAACAACCGGCTCGGTTGAACCCTCACGGGCTCGCGACCCGGGAAGGTGAGGGGCAGTGGTCCGCTCCTTCTTTCAGGTCGCAAGAGTAGCAAGCTCGGCGCGGAACCGTTCGAGCAGCGCCTCGAGGCTCAGCGTCGACTGCTCGCCGCCGCGCTCGCGGACGGCGAGCGACTCGTCCGACTCGCGATCGCCGTAGACGATCGTGTACGGAACCTTCTCCAGCTCCGCCTCGCGGATCCGCCTCCCGAGCGTCTCGTCGCGCTGGTCGACGTCGATTCGGAAGCCCTCGCCGTCGAGCAGCCGTCGCAGCTCGTGGACGGCGTCGCGATGGGCCTCGCCGACCGGGATCAGCCGCGCCTGCACCGGCGCGAGCCAGAAGGGGAAGACGCCGCCGAAGTGCTCGACGACGATGCCGATGAAGCGCTCGAGCGAGCCGAGCAGCGCGCGGTGGATCACGACCGGCGTGTGCTCGACGTTGTCCGCGCCCATGTAGGTGAGGCCGAACCGGCGCGGCATCTGCGAGTCGGCCTGAATCGTCCCCATCTGCCAGGAGCGGCCGAGCGTGTCCTGCATGTGTAGGTCGATCTTCGGGCCGTAGAACGTCCCCTCGCCCTCGCCGACCACATACTCGATCCGGTGCCGCTCGAGCGCGGCCTGGAGGATCCCCTCGGCGAGATCCCACTCCTCGTCGGTGCCGAGGCGCTCGTCGGGCCGGGTCGACAGCTCCGCGTGCGGCGTGACGCCGAAGAGCGAGTACAGATCCTTCGCGAACTCGATGCACGCGTCGATCTCGGCGGGCACCTGCTCCTCCGTGCAGAAGATGTGCGCGTCGTCCTGGGTGACATGGCGGACTCGCAGGAGCCCGTGCAACGCGCCGGCGAGCTCGTTCCGGTGCAGGGTCGAGCTCTCGGCGTAGCGGATCGGCAGGTCTCGGTAGCTGCGGAGCTGGGAGCCGAAGAGCAGCATGTGCCCGGGGCAGTTCATCGGCTTCAGCCCCGCGTGCGGCTCCTCGCCCTCCCCCGCGACGAGGAACATGTTCTCGCGGAACTTCTCCCAGTGGCCGCTCGTCTCCCAGACTGACTTGTCGTAGATCAGCGGCGTCTTAACCTCGGCGTAGCCGCGCTTCTTGTTCTCCCGGCGACGCAGGTCCTCGAGCGCGTTCCAGATCACCATTCCCTTCGGGTGCCAGAACGGCGAGCCGGGCGACTCCTCGGAGAGGTGGAAGAGGTCGAGCTCGCGGCCCAGCTTGCGGTGGTCGCGCGCCTTCGCCAGCTCGAGCCGCTCGAGGTGGGCGTCGAGGTCGGCCTGTGAGTAGAAGGCGGTGCCGTAGATCCGGGTCAGCTGCGTGTTGCGCTCGTCACCGCGCCAGTAGGCGCCGGCGAGCGAGGTCAGCTTGACCGCCTTGATCGGCTTCGAGTCCTGCAGGTGCGGGCCACGGCACAGGTCGGTGAACTCGCCCCCCGAAGTCGAATATTGACGGTACAGCGAGATGTCGCCTTCAGCGGTGCCGACGAGCTCGACCTTGTAGGGCTCGTCCTCGGCCTCGAAGCGCCGCTTCGCCTCGTCCGCGGAGATCTCCTCGCGCTCCCAGGAGCGGCCCTCGGCGAGCTCGCGCTGAACCTCGGCCTCGATCCGCCCCAGCTCGTCCTCGCGGATCGGCTCCGGAAACTCGAAGTCGTAGTAGAAGCCGTTCTCGATCGGCGGGCCGATCGCGACCTTCACTCCGGGATAGAGCCGGCGAACGGCCTCGGCGAGCAGGTGCGCGGCCGAGTGGCGCAGCACCGAGAGGGCGTCGGGGTCGCTCGTGTCGCGCGTGGTCAGGATCTGGATCGGCTGCCCGTCCGCGAGCGGCAGGCGCAGATCCTGGACGTTGCCGTTCTGGCGGATCAGCACCGCCTGCTCGGCGAGCTTCGGACCGATCGCTCGCGCGGCGTCGAGGCCGGTGGCGCCGTCCGGAAGTTCGAGTTCCGTCGAGTCGGGAAGAAGCACCTTCATGACAGATCAGGATAGTCAGCATCCGCGTGAGGACGACAGGAACGAGGAGATCGAGGGAACGCCGGTACCGGATCCCGAGGAGGAGACGGGCGACGCCGAGGACGTCCCGACCGCAGACTAGGAGATCGCGTCGCGCCAGCGCCGGTGAACGACGACCCCTGCGACGACGAAGGCGAGCACAAGCAGGAGGCCGCACCCGAACAGGAGCAGCGAGGTGTCGCGCGAGAGCGCGACCACCTCGAGCACCGGCGCCTCCGACTCGCCCCCGACGACGACGCGGTAGCGGCCGGCGGGGACGTCGGGCACCTCGGTCGTCAGCGTGCCCGTCGCATCGATCGCACCGAGCGGCACCGGAACGGTCGGCGTGTCGATCGCCTCCAGCACGACCGCGCGCGCCGGGATGCCCGTGACCGTGAGCTCTTGCCCCACGGCGGCGCTCCCGAGTTGCACGGCGACCGCAGCGAGCAGGAGCGCGACAGTTTTCAGACCGCCGCTGAGGGTATCCCTTCACCAACGAGGAAGGGAATTCAGATGGGACACCACACAGTGCAGGAGGCGATGACGTCGAATCCGACGGCGATCACGCCCGAGACGACGGCGCAGGAAGCAGCCCGGCTGATGAAGACGGAGGACGTCGGAGCGCTCCCGATCGTCGAGGACGGCCGGCTGACCTGCGTGATCACGGATCGTGATCTGGCGATTCGAGGCCTCGCGGAGGGGCTCGGCTCGGACACAGCGGTGCGCGAGCTCGCGTCGAAGGGCGTCGTCACGATCGACCCGCAGCAGAGCCTCGAGGAGGCGGCGCGGTTGATGGCCGAGCACCAGATTCGCCGTCTTCCCGTCGTCGAGGAGGATGGCAAGCTCGTCGGCATGCTCGCGCAAGCGGACATCGCCCAGGCCGGCCACGACCAGCTCACGGGCGAGGTCGTGCAGAAGATCTCGCAGTAGTCCCCTCGAACGGGGTGGAGGTGGCTCCCCGTCCTGCCGATACCGAGGTGGGATGGGGGTTGCCGTCTACACAGGCCCCTTCGGGCGCGAGCAGGCCGAGCGCCTGCTCTGGCGTGCCGGCTTCGGCCCGCGCCGCGGCGAGTCGGAGGCGCTCGCGAAGCTCGGGCTCGACGACGCCGTCCGCTCGCTGACCCGGCCGAAGGGGGAGAAGTTCGTCGGCCCCGCCCCACGCGACGACAAGGGTCGCGGGCTCGCGCCCGGGGACGCCTGGGGCCACGACCATCTCTGGTGGCTCGACCGGATGGTGCGCACCTCGCGCCCACACGTCGAGCGGATGACGCTCGTCTGGCACGACTGGTTCGCGACCTCGCTGGCCGGCGTCGGCTCGCAGAAGCTGATGCTGAACCAGAACAAGCTGCTGCGCCGCCTCTCGCTGGGCTCGTTCGACACGATCCTGCGCGAGATCACCAGGGACCCGGCAATGCTGCTCTGGCTCTCCGGCACCGAGAACACCAAATGGTCGCCGAACGAGAACTACGCCCGCGAGCTGATGGAGCTCTTCACGCTCGGCGCCGGGCGCGGTTACACAGAGCGCGACGTCCGCGAGCAGGCCCGCGCGTTGACGGGTTTCGACAAGGACTGGAAACGCGGCAGGGGCGACGTCAACTTCCGGTACGACCGCGAGCGCCATGACACGGGCACGAAGCGCATCTTCGGCCGGCGCGGCGCGTTCGACTGGCAAGACGCCGTCCGCCTCTGCCTGACGCATCCGAGGCACGCGTCGTTCTTCGTCGACAAGCTCTGGCACTGCTTCGTCCCGAGCGCGCCGGACGCCGCCACGCGGCGAGCGCTCGAGGCGATGTACCGGAAGAACTTCGAGATCCTGCCGGTCGTCGAGGCGATCCTCCGCCATCCCGCGCTGCACACCGGGCCTCGGATGGTGAAGCCGCCGGCCGTCTACACGGCGGGGCTCCTGCGGGGGATCGGCCGCGGCATCGACACGGCGTCCTGGGCCTGGCTCGCGGCCGGGACGGGGCAGCGCCTCTTCATGCCGCCGAACGTCGCCGGCTGGGATGACGAGCGCTGGCTCGACACCGCCACCTTCCGCGGGCGCTGGTGGGTCGCGAACCATGCGACGCACCTATACGCACTCGACGAAAAGCAGGCTGCCTCGCTGCCGGCCGAGCCGCGGGCCCTCGTCGATGCGGCAATCGAGTTCTGGGGCTCCCCCACGCTGCGTCCCGTCACGCGGGCCGCGCTGGTCACGTTCGCGAGCCGGGCGATGGCGGACGCGAATACGAGGTGGAAGCGGACGAGCTACCGCTTCCTGACCGCAAACGCGCTCCGCCAGCTGATTGCGGTGTCCCCCGACCTCCAGACCTCGTAGCTCATGGCCCGCTGCTGCAGCGACTTCTCCCGCACCGACCTCTTCCGCCGCGCCGCCGCCGAAGCCGGCCGGGGCCTGCCGGCAATCGAGGCCGGGATGCCGCTGCCAGCGGGCACGGGGCTCGACCGGCGGAACTTCCTCGCGCACACCGCCGGGCTCGTACTCGCCGTCTACGGCGGCTCGTCGCTGCTGCCGCGGGTGTTCGAGGAAGGCATCGCCGCGGCGGCCGCCGCCGGGCCGCAGCAGGTGCTCGTCTCGGTCTTCCTCGACGGTGGCGCCGACTCGCTTTCGATGCTCTTCCCGGGCGGTGACCCGCTCTACCGGCGGCTACGCCCGCGCCTGGCGTTGCCGGCCGCCGCCGGGCTCCCGTTCACTGAGGACGACCGCCTGCGCTGGCACCCGTCGCTCGCCGGCCTCGCGCAACTACACGGGGAGGGAAAGGTCGCGGTGATGGCGGGCGTCGGCTACACAGGCCCCGATCAGTCGCACTTCACGTCGCGACACTTCTGGGAGGTCGGTGCCACGAGCGAGCAGCTCCGCACCGGCTGGCTCGGCCGCTACCTCGACCGGACGGGGTCGCCCGACAACCCGCTGCAGGGCCTGTCGCTCGAATCGCGCCTCCAGCCGGCGCTCGCGACCGCGAAGATGCCGGTCGCATCGATCGACGGTCCCGACCGGTACCACTTCGGAGCCCGGAACGTCTGGGGCGACGTCCACACCCGCATGCTCGAGGCGATGGGCTCGCTCGGAGCGATCCCGACCGGCGGCGATGCTGCGCTCGCCCAGGCCACCTCGGTCGCGAGACAAGCAGCGCAGTTGCGCCAGCAGTTGCTGCCGTTCACGCCGAAAGACGACGAACCCGGGTTCACCAGTCCGGTCACATACCCGAGCGGCGAGCAAGACGACTTCCCTCGCCGGCTCTCCGGCCTCGCAGCGATGCTCGGCTCCGGCCTGCCGGTCCGCGTCGTCGCACTGACGGCGCCGGGGATGTACGACACGCACGACGACCAGCCACAGGAGCTCGCGAACGGCCTCGAGCTGACCGCTGACAGCCTGCTCGCGTTCCAGCGCGACCTCGAGGCGCGCGGGCTCGCCGACCGCGTCCTCGTCCACGTCTGGTCGGAGTTCGGCCGCCGCGCGAAAGAGAACGGCTCGAACGGCACCGACCACGGCGCCGCGGGAGCGGGCTTCCTGATCGGCTCGCGTGTGCGCGGACAGCTGATCGGTGAGTTCCCGGGCCTCTCGAAGCTCGACGACCACGGCAATCTGCGTGCGACCTCCGACTTCCGCGGCCTCTACG
>JBDSOJ010000057.1:0-9062 GCA_039914895.1 Gaiellaceae bacterium | reverse complement strand
GCGCGCCCCGGCAAGCCGCGGGAGGTGGGCCTCACGCACGTCATGGACAAGGGGCTCAACCTGCGCGACATCGAGGACCTCTTCGACACCGCCGGCGACTTCGTCGACATCGTCAAGCTTGGCTGGGGCACGAGCTACGTCACGAACAATCTCGAGAAGAAGATCGCGCTCTACCGGAGCTTCGAGACGCCCGTCGTGTGTGGCGGCACGCTGTTCGAGGCCGTCTACGCGAAGGGCAAGCTCGACGAGTTCAAGACGTGGCTCACCGAGCACCGGTTCGCGCACGTCGAGATCTCGGACGGCACGATCGACATCCCGCGCGAGGAAAAGCTCGCCCTGATCGCCGACTTCGGCCGCGACTTCACCGTGCTCTCGGAGGTCGGCTCGAAGGACTCGGACGTCGTCTTTGCGCCCTACCAATGGGTCGAGTGGATCAAGGAAGAGAAAGACGCCGGCGCCTGGAAGGTGATCACAGAGGCGCGCGAGGGCGGCACCGCCGGGGTCTTCAGGAAGGACGGGGAGATGCGCACAGGCCTGATCGACGAGATCGCGCACTCGATCGACTTCCACGACCTGATCTGGGAGGCGCCCTCGAAGAGCTCGCAGGCGTGGTTCGTGAAGCACTTCGGACCCGAGGTCAACCTCGGCAACATCGCGCCGGAGGAGGTGATCCCGCTCGAGACGCTCCGCCTCGGCCTGCGCGGCGACACGCTCAAGGAGATCCTGCTCGCCGAGGCCGCGCCGGCGACGACCTAGCTTGGACTGGGGGGAGGTGCGGGCGGGGCGGCTGGCTCGCAGCCATCTCGCCGAGCGGGCCGCGCCTGAGCGGCTGATCGAGGTCGTGCGCGACGTCTGCGGGATCCACGCGCAGGTGCTGGGCTCGGCGGAGCTGCAGCTCGCGGTACGCGTCGAGGGGATCACTCAAGCTGACGTGCGCGAAGCGCTCTGGGAGCGGCGCGTGCTCGCGAAGACGTGGACGCTGCGCGGAACGCTGCACATTCACCCGTCCGACGAGCTCTCGCTGTGGACGGCGGCGCGTCGAGCGGTGATCGGCGAGGCTGACTACGCCGCGGACGACGTCGAGAACGTCGACCAGGTGGTCGCGGCGATCAGTGAGGCGCTTCGAGGCCGCTCGCTGCTGCGGGAGGAGCTGGCGGATGCCGTCGTCGAGCGTGTGGGCGCCGCGCCGCGCGAGCAGCTCGCATCCGGTTGGGGCTACTACCTCAGCGACGCCGCGTTCGCGGGCGTTCTCTGCTTCGGGCCGCCGCAGGGACAGAGGGTGACGTTCGTGCATCCGGACGACTGGCTCGGGCCGCGGTGTGCCTGGGAGCCGCGCGACGCGCTGCGGGAGGTCGCGCGCCGGTACGCGGAGGCGTACGGGCCGGTCGGGCCGCGCCAGTTCCGCGAGTGGTTCACCTCGCGTAGCTTCACGCCCGCCGCGGCTCGCGCGCTCTTCGACGAGCTGGACCCGCCCGAGCTCGAGCCGGTCGAGCCGCAACCGAGCGTTCGCCTCCTGCCGGAGTACGACGTCTATGTGATGGGCTTTCGCGAGCGCGAGCACCTCGTTCCGCCCGAGGTGCGCGAGCAGGTCGCAGCGCACGGGAAGGGCCGCTACGAGGGTCCCACGGGGACGCCGTTCCTGCTGATCGACGGCCTGTGTGCGGGAATCTGGAGCCGGAGGAAGACGTCGAAGCGGATCGAGCTGACCGTCGAGCCGGCCCGGAGGCTCACGCGCGCCGAACGGTTCGGTGTCGAAGCCGAGGCGGAGCGGATCGGCGCGTTTCTCGGTTTGGAGCCGCGTCTCGCGATCGAGGGCGTATCTGCGTAGCGTTCGCGCGGCTCGGGGAACGCAGACGACGAGCTGATCGCGGCGCTCGGGTGGTTCCTCGACGAGGGCCGCACACGGAGTCGGGCGGCTAGCCTAAGGGCTGTGGACGAGGCCGAACGGGAGTACGAGATCGGCGGCGAGCACGATTCGGGCGGCCGCGTGGACGAGGCGATCCCGCACTACGAGCGGGCGCTCGTGCTCGGGCTCCGCGATGAGCTCGTCCCGCAGGCGCTGCTCCAGCTCGGTAGCTCGCTTCGCAATGTCGGCCGCAACGACGAGGCGATCGCGCGCTTCGACGACGCCGTCGCCCGTTTTCCGGACCACGCTGCGCTGCGCCTCTTCCGGGCGTTCGCTCTGGCGAGCGCCGGGCGCGACCGGGAGGCGCTCGTCGACGTGCTCGACCTCGCGCGCACCAGGATCGACGCGCCCGAGATCCACCGCTACCGCAGGTCGCTCGAGAACTACACGCGGGAGCTCGCCTGAGGCAATGGCACGATTCCCGCAGGCCGAACATCGACGCGTGCGGTCAGTGCGGTGCGTGACGAGAGTCGGCGCGTGAGCTTCGATGTCGCCGCCGATGCGTATGACCGCTTCATGGGGCGGTACTCGACCCAGCTGGCGCCCGGGCTCGCCGATCTCGCCGGCGTGGAGGCCGGACAGACGATGCTCGACGTGGGCTGCGGGCCCGGCGCCTTGACGGCCGAGCTCGTCCGGTGGCTCGGGCCGGACGCGGTTGCGGCCGTCGACCCGTCCGAGCCGTTCGTCGCCGCAGCACGGGAGCGGCATCCCGGTGTCGACGTTCGGCGTTCTGCCGCGGAGGATCTGCCCTACGCGGACGGCAGGTTCGATGCGACGCTGGCGCAGCTCGTCGTGCACTTCATGAACGATCCTGTCGCCGGTCTCGCGGAGATGGCCCGGGTGACCCGTGCGGAGGGCGTGGTCGCGGCGTGCGTCTGGGATCTCGCCGGCGGTCGAGCCCCGATCTCCACGTTCTGGCGGGCCGCGCGCGAGCTCGATCCTGACGCGGAGGACGAGTCCGGCCTCGCCGGCGCGCGTGCCGGGCAGCTCTCCGAGTTGTTCGAGGCGGCGGGGCTACGCGGCGTCGAGGAGATCGAGCTTTCCTCGTCACTCGATCACGCGAGCTTCGCTGACTGGTGGGGGCCGTTCACGCTCGGCGTGGGGCCGGCCGGCTCCTACGCACAGGCTCTCGGCGAAACGGAGCTGTCGGCGCTTCGCGAGCGTTGCCGGAACCTGCTGCCGGAAGCGCCGTTCACGCTGAGGGCGGTTGCCTGGGCCGCGCGGGGCGCTGCGTGAGAAGCCGGGTGCCCGGCCACGACCCCTGCTACGGTCATGGAGTGGACGCCGACCGCCTCGCTCCTCAGCTGCGCCGGGTGGTGGACGCCGCCGGCAGCATCGACGAACGCCTGCTCATGCTCCTGTTCGTCCGTAAGGCGGAGCCGGCGCAGGACCTGACGGAGCTGCTCGGGACCGAGCGCGGCGAGACGACGGCGGCCCTCGGGCGCCTCTCTCAGGCCGGGTTCGTGTCTCACCACCGTCCGGAAGACGAAGCGATCCACTGGTTCGCCACCCCGGAGGGCAAGGCTCAGGGCGAGCAGCTCTATCGTGCGATCGCCGCGCGCCTCGGCGCCGCCGAGCAGGAGACGGTCGGCGCCGCCCCGGAGGAAGCGCCCGCGGCCGACGCACCCGACCACCAGCAGGTGAGGACCAGGCGCCGCGTCTCGATCGACCAGAACGAGAAGACCGGCTTCTCCTGGGACACGTAGCCGCCTGACGTCGTGATGTGAGGAGAGGTTGTCGCGGCTTCGCGCGCTTCACGCGGTGCCGAGCTGCTCGTCCAGGAACCGCGTGATCGGCCAGGCGCCGGCGGACGTGTTCGAGATCACGGTGTGCGTGACGGCGGCGCGCGGGTCGTGCACGGTGCGGAACGAGACGCCCGCGTCCGAGCCGACCAGCATCGCGGTGTTGCTCGACCCGTGCAGCCAGAAGCCGAGGCCGTAGCGCATCGGCCCCGGCACGTCGCTGCGGGAGCGGGTCATCTCGCCGACCCAATCGGCCGAGACGATCCGGTTGGCGAAGAAGGCGTGCCAGAGAGCACTGATGTCGGCGACGGTGGAGTAGATCCCACCGTCGCCGCTGCCGCGCACCGGCAGGTGGAACACGTTTGTCCTCGCGTCGTCGAGCGTGAGGTAGCCGAGCGCCGTTCGCCCGGGCAGCTCGTCGGAGCGGAGGAACGCCGTGTCGACCATCCCGGCCGGTTCGCAGACACGCTCGCGGACGAGGTCGTGGAACTGCATTCCGCTCGCCCGCTCGGCGATCAGTGCCAGCACGACATAACCGCCGTTGCAGTATGCGAAGCGCTCTCCGGGAGCGAACTTCTCCGGGTACCCGTCTAGTACGGCGAGGTAGTGCTCGGTCGTCGAGAGCTCGTGCACCGGGACCGGCAGCACGTAGTCGGTCAGCTCGAGCTCCGCCTCCTCGTCGACGTAGTCCCCGATGCCCGAGCGGTGCGAGAGCAGGTGCTCGACCGTCACGGCGTCGTCGATCAGCGGGAGATCCTGGCCGAGCACCGACCGGGCGGTCGTCGAGAGCCCAAGCTTGCCTTCCTCGATCAGGCTGACCACGGCGAGCGCCGTCAGGCCCTTCGTCCCGCTCGCGGTCGCGAACCGGGTTTCGACCCGATTGGCTAGCTCGTGGCCGCGGTGAGCGAGGCCGAAGGCCCTTGCGACCTCGATCTCGCCCGCACGGTCGACCCGGACGACGCCCGAGAATGCGGTGTCGGACGCGATCGTGTCGAGGCCTGCCTCGAGCCCGGACATCAGACGGCGGGCGTCTCTTCGAGCACTGTTGGCCCATGCTTGTCCTCGAAGCGGTCGAGCACGCCGGATTCGACGAGCAGTCGCCGTGCTTCCGTGGCATCCTCGACAGACGCGAACTCGAGGTGGATGAAGACCTCGTTCGGATCGTCGACGTTGCGGAGGACGCGCTGCGCGGTCGCGTGCTCCCGCGCCTGCGGGCGATCCTGGTCGAACATCGGCCTCCAGGTGTCGTAGTCGCCCGTTTGGATGCGGGTGATGATGAACGCGGACACGGTCGCTCCTTTCGGGTTGCGCTGTTCGGCGGTCGAGCTCAGCTCTCGTCCGGCAGTGGGCCGGGGCGCGCAGGCAGCGTGATCGCGCGGCAGAACTGGCCGTGTCGTGGAGTCGTGAGAATCAGGTATCTGGCGGTCTCCGACTCGACGCGGAAGCCGTGCACGGCTCCACCGGGGATGTGCGCGAACGAGCCCGCCGTTGCGAGTGCGCCAGCTCGGTCGCCGATGTAGAGCATGAGCTCGCCCTCGACGACATAGAAGGACTCCATGTCTTCCCGGTGCATGTGGAGCGGAACGCTCTCACCGCGCTTTGCCCGCTCGTCCACCAGAGTGAACGCCTCCGCCGTCTGCTCGCCGGTGGCGAGGAAGTACGTGGACGTCTCTCCGAGCCAGCGGAGCTCGGCCTGTTCAGCGTGGTGTAGATACGCGCCGGCCACGGTCTTCCGCCGAGTCTACGCTTGCTCTCATGGTCACGATCGGCGAGGTGCGGTCGGTGGCTCTCACGCTGCCACGGTCGACCGAGGCGTTCGTGAGAGGCCGGGTCAAGTTCCGCGTCGGGCGGATCGTCTATCTGGCGTTCTCGCGCGACGAGACGTTGCTGGGATTCGCGTTTCCCAAGGAGTGGCGTGACGCGCTGGTGGAGTCGGAGCCGGACAAGTTCATGCTGCCGCGTGAGTCCGACCTCCGATACAACTGGGCGGTCGCCCGACTGGCCGCGCTCGACGAGGTGGAGCTGCGCGAGCTCGTGGTCGACGCGTGGGCGCTGGTGGTGCCGAACAGCGTCGCCGCCACGTACGCCGAGCCCAGGTGAGCCGTATCGTCGCCGTGCATCAGTCGGCGAGGAACGTCTCCAGACGTCCGGCCTCGTCCTCGAGTTCGCGTCGGACCGAGCGTGGCAGCACCCCGAACGCTTCGAGCGCGACGCGCCCGGCCTCGACGCGCCAGCTGCCGGCGACGAACCCGTCGACGAGGAAGGTCTGCGCGACGTCCCCGTTCATCCGGATCACCGTCTTGCGGTACTGCTCGGGGAGCACGCGCGTCCGATCCGCGAACGCGAGCAGCAGGTTGTCCCACTTCGGCAGGAAGCGAACGGGCGCGGGGGTGTCGGCGTCCGGCAACGGTACGCGCGGGACGTCGAGCAGCTCGCGCCCGTGCTCGTCGCGGAAGCGGCGCAGCGGCTCGAGCCGATCGAGCGCCGCCGCGAGCTCGGGCACGTGCATCATGCTCCACGCGCCGATGTCCCGGCGCGACGCGGGCCCGAACGCGGCGAGGTACCGGCTGAGGATCACCTCGCGCGCCTCGACCGGGTCGTGCGCCTCCGGCTCCTCGATCGCGACGAACCGTCCCTCGGGACGCGCGTGCCAGAGCGCCGTCTCGTGGTGGTGCAGGACGTGTGCTCGGATCCTTGCGGCGCGCCAGGCGCGGCGAGCGTCGATGCCGGTGAGCCCGTGCTCGCGCTCGAGCTGTTCGAGCCCCTCCACGGTCGTCACGGGGCCGGCTGCGGCGAGGGCCCGCACCGACGGCGCGAGCCGCTTCGCGACCGACATTTCCCACGGGAAGTTCGTCTCGCTCAGCGCCGAGCGGAGGAGCGCGTAGTCGCGCCGCGTGACGAGGTGTAGCGTCTGGCGCATCACGGCCGCCTTGACGACAGCGGCGCGTGCCAGCTCGCGCTCGAGCTGCTCGCGCCGGAAGCTCGTCGTGCGAGTCCAGATGCCGACGTACGGCGCCGGCGGCCACTGCGCCTGCATCCCCACCAGGCGCTCGATCACCGCCGTCGGCGAGAGCCGCTTCCGCTCCAGCAAGAGCTGACGCGCGAGCGTCGCGCGGTTCAGCTCGCGCAGCGTGAGGACGCGCTCGGCCACGCGTCCACGCTAACCAACACACGCCCGTCCGCGCCCGCATCGCCTCGCGGTCATCGAGCTACTCGGGGAGCCAGCCGTCGCGGTACGCGGTCGGCTCGCGGCCCGAGAGACGCCGTACGCGACCCCCGGATCCAGCGTGTCCTCTTCGACGCTCACACCGTAACGTTTCGCGACCTTGTCGACGGTGAAGCCGAGGCTGTCGGCTGCGGTGGAACGTTCGCGGGCGCCGATTGCGATCACGAGGCACGGACCGCTCCCTGCCCCGACGATCACGTGTTTCGTGTTCGGCGGGCAGTGCACGAAATCCCACGTGCGCAACTGGCGCTCCTCGCCTTCGACGATCAGGACCGCTTCGCCCGAGACGACAAGGAACGCTTCCTGATCGGCTTCCCAGTGGTACATCGCCATCGCTTCGCCCGGCCCGAGCACGAACGGATTGACGCCGAGCTGGTCGAGCTCGCGCCAGCCTTCGAAGTCGTCGGCGACAACGCAGACGGCACCGCGGCCGTCGCTGTGACGCCACTCGGCGTCGCGCATGTTGAGGACGAACCAGCCCTCGCCCTTCGGGACCAGCGCGTGCTCGCTCTGCTCCAGCTTCGACTCGGAAACCATGGGCTTGTGTTTAGCATGCCGGCGTGCGCGAGTTGCAGACAGGCGTGTGGCACTGGGAGGCACCGCACCCGGACTGGAAGCCGGGCGAGGAGTGGGCCGAGCTGGTCTCGTCGTATGCGATCGACGACGGCGACCGTTTGCTGCTGTTCGACCCGCTGGCTCCGCCGAGCGAGATCGACGAGCTCGCGGCCGGCCGCGAGACCGCCATCGTGCTGACCTGCCCGTGGCACCGGCGCGACGCTCAGCTCCTGACGGAGCGTTTCAGCGCGCCGCTCTACGTGCCGCCGCCGGACGAGGGCGACCCGGACCCCGTGGGGGGAGAGGTGTTCAGGTCCGGTGACCGGTTGCCGGTCGGTGTCGAGGCGTTCCCGGGGATGGAGCCGAACGACCTCGTGCTCTGGGTCGAGAGCCGCCGGGCGCTCGTCGTCGG
Organism: Gaiellaceae bacterium; assembly: GCA_039914895.1. Taxonomy (GTDB): domain Bacteria; phylum Actinomycetota; class Thermoleophilia; order Gaiellales; family Gaiellaceae; genus Gaiellasilicea. The sequence continues at coordinate 1,221 of JBDSOJ010000057.1, read as the reverse complement.
CGACACGCTCATCGACCGCGACCATGGACTCGAGTTCCCCGCCGACTGGGCGAACAAGGGCGTGCCGCCCGAGCAGATCCTCGAGACGCTGCGCCCGCTGCTCGAGCTGCCGGTCGAGCTCGTGCTCCAGACGCACGGGGGGCCCGCCGACCGAGCCGCCCTCGAGCGCGCTCTCCTGACGCCCGAACCCGGTTCGCCGACTAGCGCAGCGCGTCGATCGACGCAGTCGTGACGATTTCTTCGACGCTGCGCGCCAGTTCCGCGTCCAGGGTGACGAACGCGTCCGCCTGCAGCTGCGTGAGGGCGATGTACTCGGCGTCGTAGGTCGAGGCCCATCCCAGCTGATCCGCTAGCTCCCAGGCCCGACGCCGGAGCACGGCGTCTCCGAGGAGCCTGATCCTCATCCGACCGATCCGGGTGAGACGGTCGCGCGCGACGTCGGCCGGGAGCTCACCCCGCCGGACGGCCTCGTGCAGGTCCGACAACGTTTGTGAACGCAGGAGCGTCGGTGCGAGAAGTTTGTGCTCGCCTGAGACCTCGATTCCGGTGCTCGCAAGGTGGAGCACGGCGCTGGCGTGAACGACGAACCTGGTCAACGGGCACCTCCAGATCGGCGGAGCGGAACGCCACAACAGTAGTGCGAGCATCAGCCGCGGGAAGCGGTCTAGAAGTCGATGCGCATCACGACCCGGCGGAGGGTCGGCCGGCCGACCTCGGTGAACCCGGCGGCGGCGAAGATGCTGCGGTCGCCGACATGGAGCTCTCCCCAGGTGATCTCCTTCCCGGGCTCCGTGAGCATCGGGTAGCCCTCGAGGGCACGGGCGCCGCGTTGCCGGGCGAAGTCGACGGCGGCGCGTGCGAGCGCGTTGCTGATGCCTTGGCGCCGGAAGCCGGTGCGGGTGACGAAGCAGGTCACGGCCCAGACGCCGTGGTCGGTCTTGTCCTCCGCTCGGCCCACCCACGGGACGCGGTTGTTGCGCAGCAGGCGGTGGTAGGCGGTGCGCCGCTCGACCGCGCACCAGCCGACCGGCTGCCCGTCGAGGTAGGCCACGAGGCCGCTCGTCGTGGCCGACTCGGGGTGACCGCAGTCAGTCTGCTCGCGGAGCCGAGAACCGAGCTCCGCGGCGCCAACCGAGGCCCAGGACTCACCGGGCCGCATCTTGAACCTCTGGCACTGGCACCGGGCCGGATCGCCGCGCGTGCCGAATACAGCCTGAAGAT
>JBDSOJ010000049.1:0-14067 GCA_039914895.1 Gaiellaceae bacterium | reverse complement strand
TGCCGAAGGCGGGAATCGAACCCGCACTCCCCGAAGGGAACCGGATTTTGAGTCCGGCGCGTCTGCCAGTTCCGCCACTTCGGCGCAGCGAAATGATGGTATCGGCCACACCGAGACGAGACGAGTTCGTGGCCGGAGGCCGGCTTTTTCCGGCCGGGAGGCCACACTCGCTGTCGAGGCCGCCGTGGCGAAGGAGTGGGCTCGCCGGGGGAACCATGGGTTCCCCCGGCGATCATTAAGCGAGCGTAGTGCGACGGCTCAAAGTTGATCTCCGGCAGGTCTAGCCGGGATACTGCGCCATTCGCTCGGAACAAGGGCTGCGGACGTGTGTGCAGAACCTCGTCGGGCTAAGTCCATAGTGACGGAGGAGGAGACAGCTGGTGATTTCCAGAAAGCGTGGTTGGTTGAGCGTTCTGGCCTTGTTCGTCGCCGTGCTCGCGCTGCTCGCAGCGGGTTGCGGAGACGATGACAATGAGGGCAGTGGCGATGGTGGCACGACGACCGAGGCAACGGGTGGTGGTGGCGGCGAGGGCGTCGAGGCGCTGCCGTCGAGCTCGTGCACGGCGGTCGAGTACGAGGGCGAGGGTGAGCCCGACCTCCTGTTGGCGTCCGACTTCCCGCTCCAGGGCTCGTCGCGGACGCAGACGATTCAGATCGTGGAGGCGATCCGCTACCTGCTCGAGGAGTCGAGCTTCAAGGCGGGCGACCACAACGTCGCCTACCAGTCGTGTGACGACTCGACGGCGCAGGCCGGCAAGTGGGACTCGGGCAAGTGCTCGACGAACGCGCAGGCCTACGCCGGCAACGAAAGCGTCGTCGGCGTGATCGGCACCTTCAACTCGGGCTGTGCCGCGATCGAGATCCCGGTGCTGAACCAGGCTCCGGGTGGCGGTGTCGCGATGATCTCGCCCGCGAACACGTACGTCTGCCTGACCGAGGGCGGGCCGGGCTGCGACGGTACAGAGCCGGACAAGTACTACCCGTCCGGTAGCCGCAACTACACCCGCGTGGTCGCGCACGACGCGTACCAGGGTGCGGCGGTGGCGGAGTTCGCGAAGGAGCAGGGCGTCACGAGCGTCTACATCCTGAACGACAAGGAGGCGTACGGCCTCGGTGTCGCGACGAACTTCCGCAATGCCGCGGAGGCCGTCGGGATCAAGATCGCCGGCTTCGCGGCGTGGGATCCGAAGGCGTCGAGCTACGAGGCGACCTTCCGGAAGATCGGCGGCACCGGGGCGGACGCGGTCTTCCTCGGCGGCCTGATCGACGAGAACGGTGCCCAGGTGATCAAGGACAAGGTCGCCGTGCTCGGCCCGAACGACGGCGACGTCAAGTTGTTCGCACCGGACGGGTTCACGACGCAGCAAACGATCGACGAGGCCCCCGAGGCCGCAGCCGGCATGTTCCTGAGCGTCGCCGGCGTGCCGATCGACCAGTTCGAAGGCAAGGGCGCCGAGTTCGCGGAGGCGTTCAAGCCGCGGCTCGGCGGCAAGAGCATCGACCCGTACGCGATCTACGGCGCGCAGGCGGCGCAGATCATGCTCGACGCGATCGCTGCGTCGGACGGCTCACGGGCCGACGTGCTCGCGAAGATGTTCGAGGCGAAGGTGACCGACGGGTACCTCGGCAGCTTCGAGATCAACGAGAACGGCGATCCGAGCGGCGCCGAGGGCGCAGTCGTCGGCTTCACGATCTACAAGGCGACGGACAAGCTGGAGACGATCAAGACGGTCTCCCCGAAGCCGGAGAACGTCGAGGCGGCGCGCGGCTAGACGCCGACACGCCGGCCGAAGTCGAGGGAGGGCTATGCCCTCCCTCGACTTTCCTTTAGGTTCTTCCTCTCATGGCGGCAACGGGACTGACTGAGACTCTCGACAGACTGCGGAAGTCCGGGCTCACGGCGCTGATCGGCTACGGGCTCGTCGGGCTCGTCGGTGTCTGGCTCGTCGTCAACCTGATCAAGACGCCGACCGAGTTCATCAACATCGGTCTGATCGGGCTGACGAACGGCGCCATCTACGGCCTCGTCGCGCTCGGCTACACGCTCGTCTACGGGATCCTGCAGCTGATCAACTTCGCGCACGGCGACGTCTTCGCGCTCTCGGGGCTCGTCGCGAGCACGATGATCGTCTCGGTGCTGGGGCTCGAGCAGGACGCATCGGTGCTGGCGATCCTCGGCGGGATGCTCGTGACGCTGCTCGTGATCACGGTGTTCTTTGCGCTCGTGAACGCGACGATCGAGCTGGTCGCCTACCGGCGACTCCGCCGAGCTCCCAGACTGGCGGCGCTGATCACCGCCGTCGGCATGTCCTTCATCGTCCAGAACATCTCGCTCGCGATCTACGACGTCAACTTCCGCTCGGTGCCGTCGTTCATCCCGCGCTCGGAGGTGATCGGGATCGGCAACGTCACCTATTCGTGGAACAAGCTCGCCGTGCTCGTGATCACCGTCCCGGTGCTGATCCTGCTGACCTGGTTCGTGCGCGAGACGAAGCAGGGCAAGGCGATGCGCGCCGTCGCGCAGGACACCGAGGCGTCGGCGATGATGGGGATCAACGTGAACCGGACGATCTCGGTCACCTTCGCGATCGCGGGCGCGCTTGCAGGCGCCGCGGGGATCGTCTACCTGCTCCAGTTCAACATGCGCTACGACACCGGCTTTGAGCTCGGGCTGATCGCGTTCACGGCGGCCGTGCTCGGCGGGATCGGCAATCTCTCCGGCGCCGTCCTCGGCGCGCTCGTGATCGGCTTCATCCAGGCCTTCAACGAGGGGCTCACCTGGTATACGCCCGGCTCGGACTGGACGCGCACGATCGTGTTCGGGATCCTGATCATGATCCTCGTCTTCCGGCCCGAGGGCCTGCTCGGCGAGCGCACGCCGGAGGGCGCGTGACCACCGTCCAGGAGCGGTTGCGGAGCTATGGTCCCGGCGCGCTGGTGGCGCTGGTCGTGATCGTGCTCGCGCTGCTCTATCCCCAGTACGTGGAGTCGCTCGGCGACCTGCCGCTGATCGGGGACTTCATCCCGGCGCTGAGCTCGATGGTGATCATGATCGTCTTCACGATGATGGCGGTCGGGCTGAACATCGTCGTCGGCTACGCCGGGCTGCTCGACCTCGGCTACGTCGCCTTCTACGCCGCAGGCGCCTACACGTCCGCCTGGTTCGCGTCGCAGCAGTTCGACCAGTGGACGTTCCACTTCGGCTCGGTCGGGATCTCGAAGGAGCTGCCGGGGATCCACCTCTCGATCTGGCTCGTGCTCCTGATCGCCGGCATCTTTACCGCGCTCGCGGGCATCCTGATCGGCCTGCCCACGCTGCGTCTGCGCGGCGACTACCTCGCGATCGTGACGCTCGGCTTCGGCGAGATCATCCCGCAGGTCGTCCGCAACGGCGACAACGTGTTCGGCTTCGACCTCACCCACGGCACGTTCGGGATCAGCCCGATCGACTCCCCCGGGTTCGGCAGCGTCGGCGAGACGCTGGGACTGCCGCTCAACTATCAGCAGTCGTTCGAGCGTGAGCAGTGGTTCTACTGGACGGCGCTCGCGCTTCTGCTGCTGACCGTCTTCTGCTCGATACGCCTACGCGACTCGCGGCTGGGACGTGCCTGGGTGGCGATCCGCGAGGACGAGACGGCGGCGGCGGCGATGGGCGTGCCGCTGATGCGGACGAAGACGTGGTCCTACGCGATCGGGGCCTTCTTCGGCGGCGTCGCGGGCGCCTTCTATGCGAGCTTCAAGAGCGGCGCGTTTCCGGCGGACTTCTACTTCAACATCTCCGTCTTCCTGCTCTGCATGGTCATCCTCGGCGGCATGGGCTCGATCTGGGGCGTGATCGTCGGCGGGATGATCCTCGGCTATCTGAACGTCGAGGGTCTCGCCACCCTCGGGTCGGAGCTGCAGCAGGGCGGGATCGACTTCGACCCGACCAAGTACCAGTTCGGGTTCTACGGCGTGATCATCGTGCTGATGATGCTGTTCAGACCGGAAGGGCTGATTCCGGAGCGCCGTCACAAGCGCGAGTTCGAGCTCGGCGTCGCCGACACGCCGCTCGACGACGTCACGCACGAGGGCGCCGATACCGACCGCGAGCCGAAGAATGACTGATGCTGGATGACTGACCTGCTCGTCGTCGAGAACCTGCGCAAGGAGTTCGGCGGCCTCATCGCGATGAACGACATCGACTTCAGGATCCCGACCGGCTCGATCGTCTCGCTGATCGGGCCGAACGGTGCCGGCAAGACGACCTTCTTCAACATGCTCACAGGCGTCTACAAGCCGACCTCGGGCCGGATCGAGTTCGACGGCACCGACATCGGCGACAAGCCGCCGCACGCGATTACCGAGCTCGGCGTCGGCCGCACCTTCCAGAACATCCGCCTGTTCCAGCACATGACCTCGCTCGAGAACGTGCTGGTCGGTATGCACTGCCGGCTGAAGGGCGGGATCTTCGGCCCGATCTTTGGTCTCCCGCGCGTGCGCAGGGAGGAGCGCGAGGCGGAGAGCCGCGCGAAGGAGCTGCTCCGCTACTCGGGCTTGCGTGGGCGCGACAACGAGATGGCGCGCAACCTGCCCTACGGCGACCAGCGGCGGCTCGAGGTCGCGCGTGCGCTTGCGACCGGGCCGAAGCTGCTCCTGCTCGACGAGCCGACCGCCGGCATGAACCCGCAGGAGACGGCGGCGTTCACCGAGTTCGTCCGCAGGCTGCGCGACGAGCGCGAGCTGACCGTGCTGCTGATCGAGCACGACATGAAGGTGGTGATGGGTATCTCCGACCGCGTCACCGTGCTCGACTACGGCGAGAAGATCGCCGAGGGGCCACCGAAGGAGATCCAGCGCGACGAGCGCGTGATCGAGGCGTATCTCGGTAAGGGAGCGACGACCCATGGCTGAGCCCGCGGCGGTCGTCCTCGAGCTCGACGACGTCCACACCTTCTACGGCGCGATCCACGCGCTGAAGGGAATCTCGCTGAAGGTGCACGAGGGCGAGGTGGTGACGCTGATCGGCGCGAACGGCGCCGGCAAGTCGACGACGCTGCGCTCGATCAACGGCGTCAACCACCCCCGCGAGGGCAGGATCACCTTCCGGGGCAAGGAGATCACGAATGCGCCGCCGCACGCGATCGTGAAGATGGGGATCGCGCAGTCGCCGGAGGGGCGCCGGCTCTTCCCGCGGATGAGCGTGCTCGAGAACCTGGAGATGGGCGCCTTTCAGCGCACCGACAAGGCGAACTTCCGGGAGGACATGGATCGTGTCTTCGATCTCTTCCCGCGCCTCGCCGAGCGGAAGCAGCAGCAGGCGGGGACGATGTCCGGCGGCGAGCAGCAGATGTGCGCGATCGGGCGGGCGCTGATGGCCCGGCCGAAGCTGCTCCTGCTCGACGAGCCGTCGATGGGGCTGGCGCCGATCTTCGTCGAGAAGATCTTCGAGATCGTGGCCGAGATCAACGCGCAGGGGACGCCGATCCTGCTCGTCGAGCAGAACGCGCTGATGGCGCTCGACGCCGCCAGCCGCGGCTACGTGCTCGAGACGGGCGTGATCGCACTCGAGGGGCCGGCGAAAGAGCTGCGGAACGACGAGAAGGTGCGCAAGACCTACCTCGGAGAGGAATGAGCGAGCCGGCGCGGCCGGCGCCGCCCGAGGCCGAGGGGTCTCAGATCATCCCGCTGCGACACCACCGGCCGGTCGCGACGCCGCCGGTGCTCGCGACGGTCTTTCTCTGCGGCGGCGTTCTGCTCGGCGTCGAGATCGCTGCGAGTCGCGTGCTGGCGCCGTTCTTCGGCAACTCACTCTTCGTCTGGGCGGCGATCATCGGCGTCATCCTCGGCGGCCTCGCTGCGGGCTACTGGCTCGGCGGCGCGCTCGCCGACCGCTTTCCGTCCGCGCTGACGCTCGCGGCGGTGATCGGCGGCGGTGCGGCGGCTGTACTCGCGATCCCGCTGCTCGATCGGGTCGTGATCGAGGCGGTGCTCAGGTGGGATCCCGGTGCTCGGCTCGACCCCATCATCTGCACGGCGATCCTGTTCCTGCCGATGGCGGTACTGCTATCGGCGGTGGGGCCGATCGCGGTGCGCCTCCAGGCCGACGCTTTGCAGCGGGTGGGGCGGACGGCGGGGCGGACGTTCGCGATCTCGACGGCCGGCAGCATCGTCGGCACGTTCGCGACCGCGTTCTGGCTGATTCCCGAGTTCGGCGTCGAGCAGCTGTTCGTCCTCGGCTCCGCCACCCTCTTCGCGACCGCAGCCCTCGTGGCGCTGGCAGGCAAGCTGCACGCGGTCGTCGCGGTCGCGTGCGCGCTCTCGGTCGCGTCGAGCCTCTACGCGATGTCGCTCGGCTCGCAGCACATCGAGCCGCTGACGGCGACGTCGGCCCAGAACTGGTCGCCGCTCTTCCGGACGCGCGGCTACGGCTATCTCGACGCCCGCGACCCGCGAGCCGTCATCGAGGCGAAGGATCTCGAGGTTCGCTTCGCCGAGGACACGCGTTATCACCGGCTCGCGGTCGTCGACGACAAGGACACGCGCTACCTCCGCTTCGACAACTCGCTGCAGAGCGCGATGGTGCTCGACGACCCGTTCCGGACGCGCTACCGCTACACGGACTACTTCCACCTTGGGATCGCCTACAACCCCGACGCGCGGAATGTGCTCTTCGTCGGGCTCGGCGCAGGCTCCTCGGAGAAGCGGATGTGGCGCGACTTCCCGCTGCTGCGGCTGCACGCGGTCGAGCTCGATCCGGTCGTCGTCGATGTCGCCTATCGCTACTTCGACCTGCCCCGCGACCCGCGCCTCCGCGTCGACGTCGGTGACGGTCGCCGTTTTCTCGCGGGCAACGAGCAGCGCTGGGACGTGATCGTGATCGACGCCTTCTTCGCCGACTCGATCCCGGCGCACCTCGTCACGCAGGAGTTTCTCGGGCTCGTGCGCTCGCGGCTCGCGCCCGGCGGCGTTGTCGTCACGAACGCGATCGGGGCGGTCGCGGGGCCGGGCTCGCGGCTCTTCCGCTCGATCTACAAGACCTATCGCACCGCCTTCCCGTCCGTGCTCGTACACCCGGCGATCCTCCCCGGCGACGAGGGTGACGAGCAGTTCCGCAACCTGATCCTCGTCGCGACCGAGAAGGCGACCCCCGGCCGCCAGCAGCTCGCCGACCGCTGGACGGCGCTGCGGCGCGAGAACCCACGCGTCCCCGACCTGCGGACGCCGATCCTCGACCGCCGCGACGGCCTAATCCCGACCGACGACGTACCGGTGCTGACCGACGACTACGCGCCGACCGACGCGCTGCTGCTGCTGTTCCAGTGAGTTTGTGTTGAAGCAACACAAACTTTCTCAGCCGGAGCCGACCTCCAGCGGGAAGTAAGGCGGGCCGAGGAGGAAGCCGATCCGGGCACGGCCACCCGCGCGGCCGTGGGCCATCTCGAGCGCACTCGGGATCCCGTGGGTCGGGACGAAGCCGAGCGTCCGCGCCGCCTGGTGATCGCGGCAGCCTGCGACGACCACGGCGCCGAGCCGGTCGAGCGCCGGCCGGCAGCTATCCCAGTCGACGTAGGGGAGCAGCGGGTGGCAGGCGCGGCCCGCGCGATAGGCGTCGAGCGCGTCCGCGTCGTCCGTGGCGGCGCGTTCCCCGGCGGCGATGTCCGTGGGGGTGCGTCCGTCCCGCAACGAATGGAAGAGTGCACGATACGGATCCTGGGTGGTGTGCTCGAAGTGGCGTGAGAGTCGGTGCAGCACGATCGCGGTGCCCCCGTCGGCGACCGGAAAGGCGTCGCGCCAGAGCCGCAGCGCGAGGCCGAGCGCGACCGCGGCGACGGTGATCGGGTTCAGCCGTTCGCGCGGCGCGTGATGGTGCTTCCAGGGCATGCCGATCACGATCGCGTCGAGCGGGCGCTCGACCGCGACCGAGCGCCGCGCGATCCCGCGTAGGAGCGCCTCGGCATGAGCAACCGACGGCGGGCCGGCGAACGCGGCGACGGCGGTCAGCTCGCGCCCGACGTCCTGGAGCACGCGGCGCCTGATTCCGGACGGGAGCAGCGAGAACCGTCGCAGCGGCGAGCGGGCGAGGTGGTCGAGCGCCTCGTCCTCGTGGGGGTAGCCGCGAAAGCGGCCGGCGAGTCGCGTCGGGTTCAGCACGAGCGACGTCCCGATCACGGGCACTCGGCCGGCCAGCGTCCGCTCGAGCACTACCCCGAGCTGCCACCCGTCGGACGCCGCGGTTTCGAGCAGCGAGTACGCCGTCACTGCGCGGAGCGTCTCCGGTCCGCACGCGCCGAGGAGGGCGCCTGGCCCACCGTGGAGGACGGTCTCGGCGGCGGTGACGCAGAGCACGAGGTCGGTCCGGAGGAGCAGCGGGTTGACCCGCAGCGGCGTGCGGCCGGCGTCGCCGAGGTGGACGAGGTCGGGCGCCGCCGCATCGTGGACCTCGACGCGGCCGTGGAAGCGACGCGCGAAGGTCGGCGCCAGCAGCGCTTCCAGCTCGCGTTTTCCGGCCCGGCGGTTGAGTCCGCCGGCGACGAGGATCGTCTGGCTCGAGGTCGGGACGCCCAGCCGCTCGAGCTCCTCGATCGCCGCCGCCAGCGCGTCGCGGCGCGGATCGGCGGGAGCACCGGGGAGCGGCAGTTCCGGCGGCTGGACGACGAGAGTTGCCGTGCCGCCCCGGGTGGCGAGCGCCTCCAACGGCGAGCCCGAGAGCGGAAACCGGAGCGCGTCGCGCACGGCCGCAGCCACGTCGATCGCGCCCTCCGACGGTCGCGGCGGGCGCAGGACGACGCCGTCGCGTGCGTTCACGACCGCCACCCGCGAGCCCGAGAGCATCGGAATGCGCACTACGGGATGTGCCGGTACAGCCGCAGGAACGTCGTCCGGAACCCGCGCGCCGGCCAGAAGCGCGACGAGAGCAGGTTCGTCACCCGCCAGTCGGTCACCATCGTCCCGTAGCCGTGCTCGTGCGCCCAGGCGAACGATCCCTCGGTCAGGGCGACGCCGGCGCCCGAGCCGCGCACCTCCGGATCGGTCGCGGCCCAGCCGAGCAGAGCGGCCCCTTCGGGCCGGGCCAGGCCGGAGTGCACGCTCGACAGCTCTGCGGGGACAACCTGGAAGGCGCCGACGATGCGGCCGTCGCGTTCGACCACGAGGTCACCGATCTCAGGCTTGGCGATGTCCTCGAGGAGCTCGGCGCGCAGCTCCTCACGGCTCCCCTTCCGGAGGCCGTGCGCGAACACCGGTGCCTCCGCTTGGTGGTCGGACAGGAGCGGATCGAGGTCGACAAGCGCGTCGACATCGGCCGTCGTCGCGAGGCGCACGCCTTCGGACCAGCGCCCGTGCTTCACCGCCTGGATGCCGTAGGCGTGCTGCTGCCCGAAGCCGACCCGTGACCACGCCTCGATGAGTGCCCGATCGCTCGCGGGAACGAGGGCGTAGTGCCTCGGGCGCTCGTCGTCGTCGACCCAACCTCGCGACGCGGCGGCGTACAGGTCACGCAGGTCCTCGGGCTCCTCGACCGCGTGTCCCGCGACCTCGACCCAGACGTTCGCGCCCCAGGCCTCGTCGCTCTTGCGGACGCCGAGCAGGTAGCCGGCGACCCGCCCGTCACGGAGGGCGACCGCGCCGGACGCGCCCTCCAGCGCGAGCAGTGCCGCGACCTCGGCCCGGGCGACGGCGGCGTCTTCGTACCGCTCAGGGAGGAGCGGCTCGATCGCCCGGTGCGCTCGGTGGCGAGCCGCCAGCAGCTCCCCCGCGGCGCCGACGAACTCGTCGGAAAATGGACGAAGCTCGAGACGTGCCATCGCGGCGAGACGATAGCTTGGACGTATGCCGAAGACGCTGACAGGACAGGAGCTGCAGCTCGATGACGGGCCCGCGCGGGACTCCGAGCTCTTCCTCGTCGACGGCAACAACCTCGCCTACCGCGCCTTCTTCGCGCTCCCCGAGGAGCTTGCGACGAGCGACGGCTTCCCGACGAACGCCCTCCTCGGCTTCGCGAACATGCTCTTCAAGCTGCTCTCCGACTACAGGCCGAAGGGAGTCGCCGTCGCCTGGGACTCGCGGCCGACGCACCGCGCCGCCGTCGCCGAGGCAGGTGACGTGGTCTACAAGGAGGGCCGCCGCCCGATGCCCGACCTCCTGCGCGAGCAGTTCCCGCACTTCCGCCCGATCGTCGAGGCGTTCGGCTATCGCAACCTCGAGTTCGAGGGCTGGGAGGCCGACGATGTGATCGCGACCCTCGCGACCCGCGCCGACGAGGCCGGAGTGAAGACGACGGTCGTCTCCACTGACCGCGACGCCTTCCAGCTCTGCTCGCCGAACATCGCGCTGATGATGACCCCACGCGGCGTCGCCGACGTCAACGTCTACACGCCCGAGCGTGTCGAGCTCCGCTACGGCGTCCGCCCCGACCAGGTGCCCGACTTCATCGGCCTCAAGGGCGATACCTCCGACAACATCCCGGGCGTCCCCGGGATCGGCGACAAGACCGCTGGACAGCTGGTCGCGCAGTACGGCTCGCTCGAGGAGGTGATCGCGCACGCGGACGAGCTCTCGCCGTCGCGCCGCAAGAACATCACCGAGTTCGCCGACCAGGCGCGGATGTCGAAGGAGCTGGCAACGATGCGGCGCGACCTCGACCTCGACTTCGATCCCGCCCAGATCGTCCTCAATCCGCCCGATCGCTCGCAGCTGCACGAGATGTTCCGCCGGTACGAGTTCCGCGCGCTCCTGAACCGCGTCGACGAGCTCGAGGACGCGATCCCTGCCGCCGTGCCCGTCCCGGTCGCCGGCACCGTCGTCCCGTGGCGCGAGGGCGAGCTGCCGCAGGTGCGCGGCCGTGCCGGCCTTGCGGTCGCGAACGGCCGCTTTGCCCTCGCGCAGGAGGATGGCGTCGTCGTCGGTCCGTGGGACGAGAGCTCGCCGGCCCGCCTCCGCGACGCCGACCTCGTCGCGCACGATTTCAAGTCGCTGCCGCGGCTGACGATGCGTCCGGCCGACGACACGCTGATCGCCGCGTACCTGATCGAGCCCGGCCGTTCCGAGTACGCGATCGACGACCTCCAGCGCGAGTACGGGCTCGAGGTGATCCCCGAGCCGGCTACCGAGGAGGAGACCGTAGCTCTGATCACCCGTGCCGAGGCCGCCCGACGCCTCGCCGGCCCGATGCGCGAGCGCGTCGTCGAGCGCGGCTCCGAGCGGCTCTACGACCAGATCGAGCTGCCGCTCACCGCCGTGCTCGCCGCGATGGAGGACGCGGGCGTCAAGATCGACACCTACCGGATGGGCGAGATCACCGCGCGGCTGGCCGACCGCGTCGAGGAGCTCGAGGCGAAGGCGTACGAGCTTGCCGGCGAGGAGTTCATGCTCGGGTCGACCCAGCAGGTGGCCCGGATCCTCTTCGAGGTGCTCGAGTTGACGCCCGGACGCAAGGGGAAGACGGGCTACTCGACCGACACGCGCGTCCTGCGCTCGATCCGCGGCGAGCACGAGCTGGTCGGCGTGATCGAGGAGTGGCGCGAGCTCTCGAAGCTCGTCAACACCTATCTGCGCCCGCTGCCGCTGCTGCTCTCGGAGACCGACGGTCGGCTGCACACGACCTTCAACCAGGCGGCGGCCTCGACGGGCCGGCTCTCGACGACGAACCCGAACCTGCAGGCGATCCCGATCCGTACCGAGCTCGGCCGCGAGATCCGCTCCGCCTTCGTCGCCGAGCCGGGTCACCGCCTGATCTCGGCCGACTACAGCCAGGTCGAGCTGCGGATCCTGGCGCACGTCTCCGGCGAGCCGCGTCTGCGCGACGCGTTCGCGCGCAACGAGGACATCCACACGGCGACCGCGGCCGAGGTGCTCGGCAAGGATCCAGCGACGCTGACGAAGGATGAGCGCAACGTCGCCAAGATGGTCAACTTCGGGATCATCTACGGCATCTCGGCGTTCGGGCTCTCCGAGAACCTGGAGATCCCGCGGGAGCAGGCGCAGGAGTACATCGACACGTACTTGGCGCGCTTCCCGCTCGTGCAGGACTTCATCCAGCGCACGATCGAGCAGGCGGAGCGGGACGGGTACGTGACGACGCTGCTCGGGCGGCGCCGCCCGATCCCGGAGATCCGGGTGCGGAACAGGCAGACGCGGGCGCTCGGCGAGCGTCTGGCGGTCAACTCCGTCATGCAGGGCACCGCCGCCGACGTGATCAAGGTGGCGATGATCCGGATCCACGACCGATTGCGCGAAGAGGGGAGAAGCGCGCGGCTCGTGCTTCAGGTGCACGACGAACTCCTGCTCGAGGCGCCCGAGACGGAGACGAGCGCGATCAGGGAGCTGGTGCGGAAAGAGATGTGCGGCGCCTACCCGCTCGATCCGCCGCTCGCGGTCGAGGTCGGCGTCGGCGACGACTGGAACGAGGCGAAGAGCTAGCCCTACACGCGCCGTGCCACGGCGTGTAGCATAAGCACGTGGCAGGTGAGAGCTACCGGATCAACGTCACGCTCGACGGCGAGTACGGCGCCAGGCTGACGCGCCTCGCCGAGCGGGCCCGGGTGCAGGAAGGCACGCTCGCGCGGTCGCTCCTCTCCGACGCGATCGACCAGGCCGACCCGAACGCGACCAACATCGTCCAGCTCCTGGACAGCATCGACGGCGCCTGGGAGGACGCACAGGACGGTCTCGCACAGGCTCGTACCGGCGAGACCATCGAGCTCGACGAGCTGTAAGGCCGGTGGCGCGGGTCGAGCTCAGCGTCCGCGCAGTCGAGAACCTGACGCGGCTCATCGAGACACACAGCTTGCCGTCCGACGCGCGCCGGCGCGTCCAACGAACACTGGGCCCTCTGCGCCGATTTCCGCTCCTCGGAGCCGCGCTCGAGGGCCGGTGGTCAGGATTCCGGTTCGTCATCGGCCCGTGGCGGTGGATGGTCATCGTCTACGCACACCTCGAGGACGAGGGTCGCGTCGTCGTGGTCACGATCGTGGATGGACGCCGCGCACAGTCGCCGACCACGCAGGCAACCAAGTAACAGACTGTCACTTGGCCTTCCGAGCCGCTGCGAACTTCGGGCTATACTCCGCGTCTCGCATGGCCAACGACACCATGGAAAAGCCGATCGAAGCCGAGGAAGGCGTCTGGGTAACCGGGCCTGACGGCGACCTGATCCCCGACTACGAGTCGACCTTCCCGACGATCAACGAGGGCGAGGTCGTGCACGGCACGGTCGTCCGCGTCGACAAGGACGAGGTGCTCGTCGACATCGGCTACAAGTCGGAAGGCGTGATCCCGGTCGCCGAGCTGTCGATCCGCCGCTCGGTCAATCCCGCCGACGAGGTCTCGGTCGGCGAGGAGATCGACGCGCTGGTGCTCACGAAGGAGGACGCCGAAGGGCGTCTGATCCTCTCGAAGAAGCGCGCGCGGTTCGAGCTTGCCTGGAAGAAGATCGAGGCCGCGGCCGAGTCCGGCGAGCCCGTGATCGGCCGCGTGATCGAGGTCGTCAAGGGCGGCCTGATCCTCGACCTGGGCGTGCGCGGCTTCCTGCCCGCCTCGCTCGTCGACATCCGGCGAGTGCAGGACCTGGACGAGTTCATGGCGACCGAGCTTCGCTGCAAGGTGATCGAGCTGAACCGGTCGCGTAACAACGTCGTCCTCTCCCGTCGCGCCGTCCTCGAGGACGAGCGCAAGGATCAGCGCCAGATGATCCTCGACCGGCTCAACCCGGGCGACGTCGTCGAGGGCACGATCTCGAACATCGTCGACTTCGGCGCCTTCGTCGACCTGAACGGGATGGACGGCCTGATCCACATTTCCGAGCTCTCGTGGAGCCACGTCAACCATCCGTCGGAGGTGCTCGAGATCGGCCAGGACGTCAAGGTCAAGGTGCTCGACATCGACCGCGATCGTCAGCGGATCTCGCTCGGGCTCAAGCAGACGCAGTCGGATCCGTGGCAGCAGGTGCTCGAGCACTACCACGAGGAGGATGTCGTAGAGGGTCGCGTCACGAAGGTCGTCACCTTCGGCGCGTTCGTCGAGATCCTCCCTGGCGTCGAAGGCCTCGTCCACATCTCCGAGCTCGCGCAGCACCACGTCGAGAACCCG
>JBDSOJ010000048.1:0-8664 GCA_039914895.1 Gaiellaceae bacterium | reverse complement strand
TCCTCGACCGCAGCGCCGCCTACT
This sequence comes from Gaiellaceae bacterium, assembly GCA_039914895.1. Taxonomy (GTDB): domain Bacteria; phylum Actinomycetota; class Thermoleophilia; order Gaiellales; family Gaiellaceae; genus Gaiellasilicea. Next base: position 8,640 of record JBDSOJ010000048.1, on the reverse strand, counting down.
TCGAGCGCGGCGAGCCGACCAAGCTGACCGCGGCGATCAGCTGGCGCACGTCCGCCGGGGAGCGGCGACGCGTCACGATCGTCCACGACCTCGAGATCTACCGCGATCTCGGCTACATCGAGAGGGAGGTTCCGAATCGTGGCCGTCCAGCGTGACAACCCGTACGGGAACTACAACTTCGTCGTCGACCTCGGCAATGGCGACGAGGCGGGGTTCAGCGAGGCCGAGCTCCCCGCCGGCCTGATCGAGGTGATCGACTACCGCGAGGGCTCGGACCGGGTGTCGGCCGCGCGCAAGCTACCGGGCCGCGCGAAGTACCCGAACGTCGTCCTCAAGCGGGGCGTCGCAGGCCGAATGGAGCTATTCGACTGGTGGAAGGCGATCCGCGACGGCGTTCCGGAGCGGCGGAACGTGAGGATCACCCTCCTCGACGAGCATCGGGCGCCGGTGCAGCGCTGGCAGCTGCGGAACGCGTGGCCGGCGAAGATCGACTACAGCACGCTGCAAGGGCTCGGCAACGAGGTCGCGATCGAGACGCTCGAGCTCGCCCACGAGGGTTTCGAGACCGAGTAGGCGGGCGGGCCGCTCGGAGGCGGCCCGCCCGTGTTCGGTCAGTCGTCCTTGTCCTTGACGAGGAAGTACCGCTTGCCGATGTCCCGAGCGATCCGCGGGAAGTCCTTGGCGGTGTCCGTCATCGTCGTGCGGTAGTGGAGGCCGCCCCAGACGCGGGCGTTCTCGACGTCGGTGACGAGCTCGTCGAGGTTCTCGTACGTCCGCATCGGGCCGGCGCCGGTGGCGAGGCTCGTGATCTCGAGCCGCACCTCCTTGGTGCCGAAGTAGTTGCGCAACGACTCGGTCACCGCGCCGGTGAAGCAGGCGTGCCCGGAGGGGTACTCGGGGTGGTTGCCGGTGACCCGCGGCAGCCAGTTCGCCTCCGGGGCGGTGGCCGCGTTGCCGTCCGTGTCGGCCCGCTGGATCGCGTGGTTGGGCCGCCAGAAGTGGTAGTAGTACTTCGCCTCGAAGCAGGCGAGCATCGTGTCCGCGGTCGCGACGTTCACGTACCCGAGCAGCCGCGCCGACTCACGGACGTCGAGCCCGCGGGCGACCGCCAGCCCCCGCAGGGTGCGGCTGAACTGGACGAACGTCTGCTCCGTGTGGAACAGCACCGTCTCGAGCTGCAACGGCGTCCGGACACTGCTGACCAGGCGGCCGTAGGCCTGCACCTCCGCCAGGTCCCTGGCATAGCGCTTGCTCGTCAGCTCGAGCGGGCCGTCGGGCCGGTAGTCGGACGGCGAGTCGTGGGTGAACGGCCGCACGAGGGCGAGCTTCGGGTCGACCGGGGCGCCCGGCACGGTGCCCAGCGGGGGCGGTGCGATCGGCTCGAACACGCCCGGCCCCAGCGGCAGCTTCTGCGTGAAAGGAAGCACGGCGTCGAAGCCGTCGCCGAACCGCAGCGCGATCATCCCGGCCGCCGCGGCCGCGCCGACCAGCCTGCCCGCCTCCTTCCCCTCCGCCGGGAGCGAGCCCATGTACAGGCCGTAAGCGGTTTCCACGGTGCTCGCCTGCGCCGGCACACGCGCGACCAGCACGTCCCGCGCGGCCGTCGCCACCGCCGCCTCGACCGAAGCGCCCGGCGGCGCGGTCACACCGGTCGCGAACGGCTCGAGCCCTCCCTCGACCGCCGCGACCGCGTCGTAGATCGCGCCGTTCACCATCCCTCCGAGCACGGCGCTGCTCGCCGGCGCACGGCCGACAGCGATCGCCGTCGCCGCGACACCGTTCCAGTAGACGACGGCGTTCTCGCTCGACGCGACCGACGGCGCGGCCGACGTCCCCGCCGGTCCCAGGGCCAGCACCACGACAAGCACGAGCGTCGCGGCAAAGCCAGCACGAATTCTCATGATCGGTACTCCTCCCCTGACAGTGATTCGGACCAGACGAGGCTAGGTCGTTGCTGCGGCCGGGACTACGGTGTCGGCTGGCGAGTTCACGGGGAGGCTGCCCTCCCGTCGCGCTGGGTGCTGGGCCACTTGACGCCGCCGGTGCGATGACGGACAACTTCCGGAAACGCGCGACGAGGAGGAGAGGTCGATCACCCTGGAGGCTGGGCACGTCGAGGCGCTGCGGGAGACGCTCGACCGGCTGCGCCTCGAGGTCGCAGAGTTGCGCGCGTCCCGGAGACGGCTCGCCCTGGCCGCCGTTGCCGACCGGCGAACGATCGAGCGTGAGCTGCACGACGGCGTGCAGCAGCACCTGGTCGCGCTCGCGGTCAACCTGCAGCTCGCGGACCGCGCGGTGGACGCCGACCCCGCGGCGGCGAAGGCGCTCCTGGCCGGGCTGGCGCGCGATGTGCAGCAGGCGCTGGACGAGACGGCGCAGCTCGCTCAGCGAATCTCCCCGCCGCTCCTCGAGGCGGGAGGCCTCGCCGCGGCGCTGCGCGCGGCCGCTGTGAGCGCCGGTGTCCGCGTCTCTCTGGACGTGCCGGCGGGAGCGAGGTATCCGCGCGAGGTCGCAGCGGCCGTCTACTGGTGCTGCCTCGAGGTGCTCGAGCACGCCGGGCCCGGGGCGCAGGCGACGGTGACGGTGCGAGACGAGGAGGGAGCGGTCGCCTTCGAGGTCGTCGAGGACCGTTCCCGCTCCGCTGCCGGGCTCGACCGGCTGCGCGACCGCGTCGAGGCGCTCGGCGGCCGGCTGACGATCCAATCAGAGCCCGGCGGCGGCACCCGCGTCTCCGGCTCGATCCCGCTCTCCGGATGAGGCTAGCCGCTCTCCGCCAGGTAGAGGATCACGGCCTTGACGCGCTTGTGGACCGTCTTCTCCCACGTAAGCCCGAGCTTGAGGAAGATCGAGTGGATCACCTTCTCGACCGATCTCTCGGTCAGGAAGAGCGCGTCGGCAATCGCCGCGTTATTCTTCCCCTCCGCCATAGCGCGCAGCACGTCGCGCTCGCGTGGGGTCAACTGGCTCAGCGGCGACTTCTCGCTGCGGGCGTTCTCCGCTACCAAGGCCTCGACGACCTTCGGGTCGATCATCGAGCCCCCCTCCGCGACTGCGCGGATCGCGGCCTCGAGCTGTCCGACATCCTTCACGCGCTCCTTCAGCAGGTAGGCACGCCCTGCGCTGCCGCGCTCGAGGAGCGCGAGCGCGTAGCTCGGGTTCGCATACTGGCTGAGCACGACGACCCCGATCTCCGGGTTCGTCTCGCGCAGACGCTCGGCGGCCCGAATCCCCTCGTCGGCGCTGCCCGGCGGCATCCGGATGTCGGTGACAACGACGTCCGGCCGCTCCGCCTCGACCGCCGCGAGCAGCGAGTCGAGGTCGCCGCAGACGGCCGCGACCTCGAGATCGGGTCGTGTCTCGAGCAGCCGCCGGATGCCCTCACGGACGAGGTAGTGGTCCTCGGCGAGCACGAGCCGGATCGGCATGGGGAGAGGATACGCCGGTGACGCCTCCGTCTCCAGGCTCCGAGCTTCCGCTCGTCCTGATCGTCGACGACAACCCGCGGAACCTGAAGCTCGCCCGCGACGTGCTCCGCGCCGCCGGATTCCGGACGCTCGAGGCCGAAAGCGGCGCCGAGGGGATGGCGCTCGCGGCCGAGCATCTGCCGGACGTGATCCTGATGGACCTGCGGCTCCCGGACATGGACGGGGCGTACGCGGCCCGAGCCCTGGGCCGCGACGCGCGTACCGCGAGCATCCCGGTCGTCGCGCTGAGCGCGCTGCCGCTCGAGGGCGATTGGTTTCTCGCCGCCGGCTTCGCCGGTTACCTCGAGAAGCCGATCAGGGTCGGCGAATTTCCAGACCAGGTGCGCAACTTCTGCGTGCGTTCCGGAGCGTGATCGTTCCGGCGGCGTACGGGCCGGTGTGCCAGCACCCCACCCGCATACAAGGGGGCAGGGTTGGCACATCAGCGTGAGCCTCGTATCTTTGGTTGCGTGGACATCGTCATGTGCATGGCCAAGCTTCCCGAACGAGCCCCGTGGTGAGGAGGCTGACGCCAATGCGAGTGCTCGTGATCGCGGGTGCGCTCGGGGTACTCGTCGTCTCACTCCTCGCTGCCTCTTTCACCGTTTTCGACTCGAACGACGACAGCTCCGCCGCGCAGTCCGTCCGGCGCGTAGGCCTGATGCACGTCGGGACGGATCACATTCCTCCTGCCCTGGAACCGCTGAAAGCCCGCCTCGCGGAGCTCGGATGGACGGAAGGGAAGAACGTCGAGCTCGTCTTTCGCAACCTCGAGCCGGAGCAGGTCGAGGAGCAGGCCAGGGAGTTCGTCCGTGAGCGCGTGGACGTGATCGTCGCGTTCGAGGATCAGTCGATCGACGCTGCCGAGGCGGCGACCGCACGAGTGCAGGGCCGCATCCCGGTCGTCTTCCTGCATCCCTCCGATCCGCTCGCGGACGGCCTGGCCAAGAGCCTGTCGCGTCCCGGCGGAAACCTGACGGGGGTCTTCGGCCCGCGCGACGTCGTCGCCAAGCAGTTGGAGCGCTATCAGCTCATCGTGCCGCGGCTGCGGCGAGTGCTCACGCTCGTCGATCCGACGGACCCGAGGACCGAGCGGGTCCTGAAGGAGTATCAGAGCGCCGCTGCGCAGCTGCAACGACCACTCGAGCTGGACATCCGCGAAGCGTCGAACGCACAGGATCTGAAGCGGGTATTCCGGTCGCTTCGTCCTGGAGAGGTCGACGGCGCATTCCTCCTGTCGAACAACCTCCGGCAAAACCACTCGGCGTTGACGGTCAAGCTCGCCAGGGACGCGCAGTTGCCGGTGCAGGGCAGCCGCAAAGAGTGGGTCCAGCGGGGGGCGCTCTTCTCCTACGGAATCGATCTCGCGCCGCTCGGGCGAGCCGGTGCGCGCTACATCGACAGCATCCTCAGAGGGGCCTCGCCTGCCGACCTGCCCGTCGAGACGATCCCGAGGATCGAGTTCGCGATCAATCTCAAGACGGCCGGCAGGCTCGGCATCAGGGTGTCGCAGGTCATGATCATCCAGGCCGACAAGGTCTTCCGGTAGCACGGGGCACGAGGCAAGGCGCCCGCAGCGTGGAACCGCCCGGACGGCCGCACCGACGCCTGATCTGGAAGTACACCGCGGTCGTGGTGACGCTCGTCGCCGCGGCCATCGTCTCGGTTGGGCTCACGGAGCTGTACTTCACCTATCAGGACAGCAAGCGCACGTTGAGCGGTTTCGAGCGAAACAAGGCATCCACCGCCGCCGCGGTCATCGAGCAACAAATCCGGGAGATCCTGCGGGAGCTCGAGACGGTGGCCCAGCCGACCGTCGACCAAGGACGCGCGGGACTGGCGGAGCGGAAACAGAACTTCCACCGCCTCCACGAGCGCGATGACTCGCTCAGTCAACTGAGCTACCTGGACTCGCGCGGGCAGGAGCGCGTCCGCACCTCCCTCCTGGAGATCGACCGAATCGACAGGGGGATCGATTTCTCCAGAAGTCTGGAGTTCGTCCGTGCGCGCGCGGAGCGACGGCACTTTGGCCGTGTCTACTTCCGCGGCGCCCGGCCCCACATCACGATCTCCGTAGCCGAGCGTGCGCCCGGCCGCGGCGTCGTGGTCGCCGAGATCGACCTCCGCTCCGTCCCGCAGGTGATCGAGCGAGCAAGTGTCGGCACGGCGGGATATGCATACGCCGTCGACTCACGCGGCCGGCTCATCACCCACCCGGACATCAACCTCGTCCTCGGACATGCGAGCTTCGCCTCGCTTCCGCAAGTGCGAGCCGCGTTGCGTGGGCCGGCGAACGCGCCCGCCGGCGCGGCGACGATCGGGCGCGATCAGGATGGGACGAAAGTCCTCAGCGCGTTCGAGACGATCGAGTTGCTCGGCTGGCGGGTTTTCGTCGAGGAGCCGCTGAGCGAGGCGTTCGCACCTTTGAAGTCCGCGATCTGGCGCACCGCGCTGCTGCTCGTCGCGTTCCTGCTGCTGGCGATCGCCACCAGCGTCCTGCTCGCTCGCAGGCTCGTGCGGCCGATCGAGTCGATCCAGGCCGCGGCGGCGAAGATCGGCTCCGGCGCGCTCGACCAGCGAATCGAGATCCCGGGTCACGACGAGTTGGGGGCGCTCGCCGAGGAGTTCAATCGCATGGCGGCGCGGCTCGAGGAGTCCTACTCGAGCCTCGAGCAGAAGGTCGAGGAGCGGACCCGGGACCTCGCGACGGCCCTCGGCGAGTTGGACGACAAGAGCCGCGAGCTCGAGGCGGTGAGCCGGCACAAGTCGGAGTTCCTGGCGAACATGTCGCACGAGCTGCGGACGCCGTTGAACGCGATCCTCGGCTTTTCCCAGGTCCTGCGCGAGCGGCTCTTCGGCGAGGTCAACGAGAAGCAGGAGGAGTACCTCGACGACATCCTCAGCTCGGGCAACCACCTGCTTGCGCTGATCAACGACGTCCTCGACCTGTCCAAGGTCGAGGCCGGGCAGATCGAGCTCGAGCTCGCTCCCTTCTCGCTGCGGGAGGCGCTCGAGCGAGGCATCGTGATGGTGCGTGAGCAGGCGACGCACGACGGCGTCCAGGTGGCGCTCGCGGCGGCTTCGGACGTCGACATCGTCACGGGCGACGAGCGCCGGATCAGACAGGTGATCTTCAACCTGCTTTCGAATGCCGTGAAGTTCACGCCCGCGGGCGGCGTCGTCGACGTGAGAGCGAGGCAGGTCAACGGCGAGGTGAGGGTGTCGGTGGCCGACACCGGTCCGGGCATCGCCGCCGAGGACCACGAACGGATCTTCGAGGAGTTCCAGCAGACGGAGGCGGGGGTCGAACAAGGCGAGGGGACCGGCCTCGGCCTTGCCCTCTCGAAGCGGCTCGTCGAGCTGCACGGCGGCCGGATCTGGGTCGACAGCGAGTTCGGCAAGGGCAGCACATTCGTGTTCGCGCTGCCCGAGAGGAAGGCGTAGCCATGGCGGGCGAGCAGATCCTCGTGGTCGAGGACAACGAGAAGAACATGAAGCTGCTGCGGGATGTCCTGCAGGCGAGGGGGTACCGCACGCTGGAAGCGACGACCGGCGCACGGGCGGTCGCGCTGGCGACGGAGCATGGACCCGATCTCGTGCTCATGGACATCCAGCTGCCGGACATCGACGGCGTCGAGGCGCTCGGCCGGCTGCGGGCAGACCGGCGGACGGCCTCCATCACGGTTCTCGCCGTGACCGCACAGGCCATGCAGGGAGACCAGGAGCGGTTTCTGGCGGCGGGCTTCGACGGCTACCTCTCGAAGCCTGTCGACATCGTCGCGCTTCTCGGCACCGTGAAGCGGCACTGCGCGGGACGCCGTCGATGAGCGGCGACGGCGCCGCCAGGATCCTCGTGGTGGACGACGTCCCGGAGAACGTGCGGCTGCTCGAGGCCGTCCTCGTCTCACGCGGCTACGACGTCGTCTCGGCGACCGACGGCGCCACCGCGCTCGAGCTCGCCGGGTCGGCGAAGCCGGACCTCGTCCTGCTGGACGTCGTCATGCCGGGGATGGACGGCTACGAGGTCTGCCGCCGCCTTCGTGCGAGCGAGGAGACGGCCGTCCTGCCGGTGATCATGGTCACGGCGAGCCTCGACACGGAGAAAACGAACGCGATCGAGGCCGGAGCGGACGACTTCGTCTCCAAGCCCTTCAACCACGACGAGCTGTTCGCGCGAGTCCGGTCGCTGCTGCGGATCAAGCGCTATCACGACACGATCAAGGACCTGAACCGGACGCTCGAAGAGCGCGTTCAGGGGCAGGTCGAGGAGCTCGAGCGGCTGCGGCGGCTGCGGCGGTTCCTCTCGCCGCAGCTCGCCGAGGCGATCGTGACCTCGGGCGACGAGTCGATCCTCTCCAGCCATCGCCGGCTCGTGGCGATGCTCTTCGCCGACCTGCGCGGCTGGACGAACTTCGTCGACGCGGTCGAGCCCGAGGAGCTGATGCGCGTGCTCGGCGAGTTCCACGAGACGATCGGCGGGCTCGTCAAGCGGTTCGACGCCACGGTCGGCTTCATCGAGGGCGACGGCGTCCAGCTCTTCTTCAACGATCCGATCGAGATCCCCGACGCGCCGCTGCGGGCGGTGCAGCTCGGTTGCGCGCTGCGCAAGGAGATGGCCGAGCTGACGCCCCGATGGCGAAAGCGCGGCCACGACCTGGACTTCGGGGCGGGCATCGCGCTCGGCTACGCGACCTGCGGCGAGGTCGGCTTCGAGGGCCGCTCGGACTACGCGGCGATCGGCGCCGTCACGAACCTCGCGTCGCGGCTCGCGGACGAGGCGACCGGCGGGCAGATCCTCATCACCCAGCGCCTGTACGCCGAGGTCGAGGCCGACGTCGAGGTGGAGCCGGTCGGCGAGGTGACGCTCAAGGGCTTCCAGCGTCCGGTCGCCGCGTTCGACGTCGTCGCAGTGCGCGAGCCGGCCGCCGAGTTGTCCCACTCGTAGACAGGAGCTAGAGCCCGAGCCGCTCGAGCGCCGCGTCGTCGCGGCGCCACTTCGGGCGCACCTTGACGACGAGCTCGAGGAAGACCTTGTGGCCGAGCAGGGCCTCGATCTCCGGCCGGGCGCGGACGCCGATCTCGCGGATCATCGCGCCCTTCTTGCCGACGAGGATCTGCTTCTGCGACTCGGTCTCGACGAGCACGAACGCGCGCAGGAGCTTGTCCTCGAGCTCGT
>JBDSOJ010000226.1:0-29999 GCA_039914895.1 Gaiellaceae bacterium | reverse complement strand
GAAACCACGCCGTGGGGGAGTAGCCATCCGGCTGCTCCCCCGCCGGCAGCTCTGCACACAAGCGTGATTCATTCCGCCCCGTCTATTTCGTCTCGCCCGGACGAGAGCTCAGCTGCAGCCCGTGAGCGCCGACCTCGTGGGACTTGGTACCGGATTTGGTACCCGACTAGGGGCACCTGGGGTGACCCTGCGTCACCGTGAATGGCTTAACGGTGCGAAGGTCATCCCAGGCGACCTAGTGCTGGTCGGCTGTTAACCGGAGGGTTGTTGGTTCGAGTCCAACCGCGGGAGCTCGAACCCTCTTCTGGCGGCCGCCGACCACGTCCGATCGAGCCTTCCCAACGAGGAGGCTTCGATGCCCGTCGCGTGGCTCCAGGAGTTCAAGCTCACCGGTAACGACCGCACCACCACCAACTACGACGCGGTCGTCGCCCAGCTCGACCTCGACGCGAACCCGCCGGACGGTCTGATCGTGCACACGGCCGGCTTCGACGAGGACGGCGGTGTCTTCCGGATCTTCGACGTCTGGGAGAACGCGGAGCAAGCCCAGACGTTCAGGCGCGAACGGCTCCAGCCGCTGCTCGATCAGGGCCCGGTCAACCCGGACAACGCGGCCGGACCCGACCGTGACGGGACGTACGAGCTGCACGACGTCGTCACGAGGTAGCGGCTCGCGACAGTGATCGATTTGTAAAGAAATGCAGGAGCGGGTTGGGCGGTCGCAAAAGTGACCGTCCCATGCGCTTGCATCTCCTCATCACCGCGGCCGCGGCGGCGCTCCTCATTGCGCCGCAGGCGCTTGCCGCCGGCGGCCCCGATCCCGAGATCGCGGCGCTGCAGGTCTCGCTGCGCTCGAAGGGGATGTACTTCGGCCAGATCGACGGGCTCGCGGGGCCGATGACCGCGAAGGGACTACGCGCATTCCAGCGCGCGGCCCGGCTGCCGGTGACCGGAGAGCTGGGGCCTCGAACCCGCGCTCAGCTCGGCGCGCTCGGCCGCCCGCTCGTCGCCCGTCGTGTGCTCGTGCAGGGCACGTACGGGTGGGACGTCTCGTCGCTCCAGTTCCTGCTCACACGGGCCGGACACCTCCGGCTGCTCGACGTCGACGGCCACTTCGGTGCCTCGACGAAAGCGGGGCTGTTGCGCTTTCAGCGCTCGCGTCGGCTCGCCGTCGACGGGGTCGCCGGCCCGGCGACGCTCACCTCGTTCGGCCACGGGCGGCGGACGCCGGTGGTCACCTCGTCTGCGCCGTCGATCGCGTCGACGATCACCTATGTCGTTCGGCCGGGAGACACGTTGTCGGCGATCGCGGTGAAGCACAGAACGACCGTTCGTGCACTTGCGAAGGCGAACAAGCTTGGGTCCGAGAACCTCGTCCTCGAGGGGGCGAAGCTGCGCCTCCCGGGAGCGGTGGCTGCCGGGCAGGCCGTGACGCTGAGCCGCTCGACCGTTCGGGCGCACATCGACAAGTGGGCGGCGCACCACGGCATTCCAGTCAGCCTCGGTCGGGCGCTCGCCTGGCATGAGTCCGGCTTCCAGACGAATGTCACCTCGTCGACGGGCGCGTGGGGGCCGATGCAGATCATGCCGGACACCTGGACGTTCGTCGAGACTGTTCTGCTCGGGCGGACCGTACCCAGGACCGGCGAGGGCGGGGTCGAGGTCGGGATGGCGCTGCTCAGTCATCTGCTCAAGCGCTTCGGCGGCGATCAGCGGCTCGCGCTCGGCGCGTGGTATCAGGGCGAAAAGGCCGTGCGAGAGCGGGGCTTCTACGCCGAGACGAAGGTTTTCGTTGCGAACGTGCTGGCGCTGACCGGGCGACCTCTCTAGCTCACGATCGCGTCGATCGCACGGTACGCCCGCTGCGCTGCCTCGTCGACATCGAGCCCCCAGAACGACTTGGGGTTCTCCGGGTCGCCGAAGATCTCGACGTCCCAGGCGCCGTTCCAGCCCGCGTCGCGGAGGACGCCGACGAACTCGTCGATGCGCGCAATTCCCTGCCCCGGCAGCGCGCGCTCGTTGCGCCCGTCGGCATACCAGTCGGCGACGTGGACGCCGGTGATCCGGTCGACGTTCTCGGTCAGGTGGCGCTCGATCTCGGGCGAGTCCCAGAGGTGCCAGAGGTCGACCATGATCCCGACCTCCTGGAGGCCCGCCTCGTCGAGGAGGTCGAGTGTCTCCGGGATCGTCGCGATCAGCGACAACTGCTCGCGTTGTGAGATGTGGATCGGCTCGAGTCCAAGCGAGATGCCGCAGTAGTTGGCGGTGTCCGCGATTCGCTTCAGACCTTCGATGACCAGCCGCCTCGCCTTCGACTCGGTGTAGCCGCCACGTGCTCCGGTCAGGCAGAGCACGGACGTCGGGTCGTAGCGCGCGAAGCGATCGAGGCTTTCGCAGATCGAGCCGATTCTTGCCTGGACGTCCCACGTCCCCTCGATCACCGCGTTCGGCAGGATCGACGGCACTATCGGGACGCAGTTCGTCGCCCGTAGCCCGCTCGTCCGCAGCGCCTCGAGGTCGGTCACGTCGTCGCCGAGCTTCGTCTCCCAGATCCCGATCCCGTCGAAACCCGCGGCCCGGTACGCCGCGAGGTCGTCCAGAAAGCTCGCGTTGACGGTCGAGATCTCGGAGAGGGACAGACTCACGGGATCCCGGGCAGCTTCGCCAGCAGCCGGCGCGCGAGCGGCCCGCGCGTCAGGTGCTTCGCGACGATGTAGCCCGAGCCCGCTCCGAGCCCCGGCCCGGGGTGCGTGCTCGCGCCGATGTGCCAGAGCCGCTCGACGGGCGTCTCGTGGCCGGGAGTCGCCGGCGTGGGGCGGAAGAGCAGGTTCTGGTCGAGCGAGCAGGAGCCGGCGTAGATGTCGCCGCCGACCCAATTCGGGTTCGCGGCCTCCATGTCGGCCGGCGACATGACGACGCGCGCGACGGTGGCTGTGTCCAGGTTCTCGATGTGGCGGCCGATCCGCTCGACGATCCGGTCGGCGTACGCCTCGCGCAGCTCCTCCGTCCAGGTGCCATCGCCGACGTCGATCTCGCCGGCGGCGTCACCCTTCGGCCGGGGCGGCAGCTCCTGCAGCTGCACCCAGATCACCCACGAGCCCTCGGGCGCGCGCGAGGGGTCGACCGCCATCGGCTGCCCGAGCGCGATCGTCGCCTCGGCGGGGAGGAGGCCGCGGTCGGCCTCGTTGACGGCGCACGAGACGCCGTCGAGGCCGGGTGTGAGATGGAGGAGAGGCGTACTGGCGAGCCGCTCGTCGCCCTTCCAGCGCGGCAGCTCGTCCATCGCGATGTGGATCTGCATCTCGCCGCGGCCGTAGCGGAAGCGCAGCGCCTGCTCGCGGACTTCGGCAGAGGTGTCGTTCTCGGCGAGCAGGCTGCCGTACAGCTGCGTCGGGGTGACGCACGCCAGCACCGCTCGAGTGGCCGCGATCGTCTCGCCGTCCGCCAGCCGGACGGCCGTCGCCTTTCCGTCCGAGACGAGGATCCGCTCCACCTCGGCTTCCGTGCGCAGCTCGCCGCCGGCCTCGCGGACGATCGCGGCCAGGCCGTCGACGAGATTGGCGCCGCCGCCCTTCGGCACCGGCATCCCGCCGAGCTGAAGGGCGCACGCGATCACCTGCGTCATGAACCCGGACATCGCCTGGTCCGGCCCGAGGCCCGTGTGAAGCACCCACGGCGCGAGGAGGCCGTGCGCCCGCTCGCGCGGGAAGGTGTCGTGGAGCCAGTCGCGCGCCGACAGCAGCGAGTGGCCGGCGAACTGGACGAGGCCCCGCCGGCCGAACTGCTTGTACGCCCTGCGACCGAGCGAAAGCCCTTGCCCCGACCAGAGTTCGCTGCCGAGGACGCCGAAGGCGATGTCGGCAGCAGCCATGAAGTCGTCGAACTGCCGCTGCCACTCCTCCCCGAACTCGGCCACGTTGGCTCGCCCGTCGGTCGAGAGATGCGCGCTCGAGCCGTCGGGGAACACGGTTCCGGTGGGGAGATCGGTGTTCAGGTACTCGAGCCCGAGCCGGTCGAGGTCCGGCTTGAGCTCGGCGTAGGCGGGCGAGCCGACCCAGAGCGGGTGCCAGGAGGAGAAGACCTCGTGCCGGAAGCCGGGCGCCGTCAGCCCGTCAACGGTCTTGATCGCGCCGCCGAGCCAGTCGTTCCGCTCTAGCAAACAGACGCGCCAGCCCTCCTTGGCCAGCAGCGCGGCGCCCGCGAGCGAGTTGATCCCGCTGCCGACGAAGACAGCGTCGAATCCGGCCACGCGCCGACTGTAACCGCTTGACATGTCACGGAGAAATCGGTGTGATCCCCTCGTGCTCCTCCGAGAGGTCGAATACGCGCGGCCGTCTTCCGTGGAGGAGGCGATCCAGCTCCTCGCCGCGCACGACGGAGCGCGAGCACTCGCAGGCGGGCAGACGCTCGTCAACGTGATGAAGGCGCGCGCGGCGTCTCCCGACGTCCTCGTCGACCTGAACCGGCTGGACGAGTTGCGCGCGATCACCGTCAGCGGCGACACCCTCCAGCTCGGCGCGATGGCGACGTACACCCAGATCAGGGGCTCGTCCGAAGTCGAGGTCTCGCGGCCGATCCTCGCCGAGGTCGCGGCCCAGATCGCGGACGTGCAGGTCCGGAACCGGGGCACGATCGGCGGCAACGTCTGCTCCAACGACCCGACGAACCACCTGCCGCCGCTGCTCGTCGCGCTCGGCGCGTCGATGACGATCCGGGGCGCGGGTGGCGAGCGCACCGTGCCGGCCGAGGAGTTCTTCCTCGGCGTCTACATGACGGTGGTCGCAGAGGGCGAGCTGCTCTTGTCGGTGTCCGTGCCGGCGGCCGCGAACGCCGCCGACGGTTTCGCCTCGATCACGATCGGCCGCGACGGCACCTGCATCGCGAACGCGGCAGCTTGCATCTCGGAGGATTCGGTTCGGATCGTGCTCGGCTGCGTCGACGCCGTCCCGGTCGTGCTGACGCCGACCGGCACAGACGACGACAGCATCCGGCGGGCCGTCGACGGCGCGAACCTCGAGCCGCCGTCCGACGTGCACGCCTCCGCCGAGTACCGGCGCCATCTCGCCGGCGTCTGCGCCGTGCGGGCCGTTCAGCAGGCTCGAGCGAGAGGAAGGTGAGCGTGCAGCAGCCGTCCACGAGCCGGACGATCTCGGTCGAGATCAACGGCGAGGTCTGCGAGCGCGACGTCGACGCACGCCGCCTGCTCGTGCACTTCATCCGCGACGACGTCGAGCTGACGGGCACCCACATCGGCTGCGACACCGGCAACTGCGGCGCCTGCACGATTCATCTGGACGGCCAGGCAGTCAAGAGCTGCATGCTGCTCGCTGTGCAGGCGGACGGCTCCAAGGTGACGACCGTCGAGGGCCTGGCAGGGGACGGTGAGCTGACCCCGTTGCAGCAGGCGTTCTCCTCCCACCACGCGCTCCAGTGCGGCTACTGCACGCCCGGGATGTTGATGAGCGCGTCAGCGCTGCTCGAGCAGAACCCGCGGCCGACCGAGGAGGAGGCGCGGACGGCGATCCAGGGCAACATCTGCCGCTGCACCGGCTACGTCAACATCGTCGAGGCGATCGTGAGCGTGAACGCATGAGCACCACCGAGACGACGACGACCGCCCCCGTCGAGCTCCAGAAGGGCCACATTGGCCAGTCGATTCCGCGCAAGGAGGACAAGCGGCTCGTCCAGGGTCAGGGGATCTTCTTCGACGACGTGCGCCGGCACGGGATGGGCTACGTCCACTTCGTCCGCTCGCCGCACGCGCACGCGAAGATCGTCTCGATCGACGTCGCCGCCGCGCTCGCGCTCGACGGTGTCTACGGGACGCTGACCGGGGATGAGGTCGCGATTCAGACCGACCCGTTCTTCGAGATGTCGACCGCGCCCGGCAGCGAGATCAAGGACTACGCGCTCGCGGTCGGCAAGACGCGCTTCATGGGCGAGCCGGTCGCGGCCGTCTGCGCGAGCACGCGCGAGCTGGCGCGCGACGCGGCCGAGCTGGTCGAGGTCGAGTACGAGCAGCTCGATGTGCTCGTCGACGCCCGCGAGGCCGTCAAGGACGAGACGGTCATGCACGAGGACGCGGGCACGAACACGGTCTGGAGCGGGGTCTTCGACTGGGGCGACTGGGAGGCGGCGAAGGCCGAGGCCGATCAGATCGTCACGATCGACGAGCTTCACTTCCACCGCTTCAGCTCGACGCCGCTTGAGTGCTCCGGCGCGCTCGTCGAGTACGAGAAGGCGACGGGTCAGTGGACGCTTCATTGCAACCACCAGATGCCCGGCGTCGGCGCGATCTGGATGGCGCCCGCGCTCCGCACGGGGATCGACAAGCTCCGGTTCATCACGAAGGACATCGGCGGCGGCTTCGGGAACAAGATCTGCCTCCACCCCTACTACGTCACGCTCTGCCTGCTCTCGCGGAAGCTGAACCGGCCGGTCAACTGGACCGAATGGCGCACCGATCAGCACACGGCGAACGCGCACGGCAACGAGCGCTGGTTTCACGACGTCGAGGTCGCGGTCAAGAACGACGGCACGATGCTCGGCTTCAGCGTCAAGGCGCTCGACGACTGCGGCGCATTCCCGCGCTACGAGCCGCTCGGCTGCATCATCTGGGCGCAGGTGACGCCCGGCTGCTACGCCTGGCGGAACATCCGCGTCGACTTCACCCAGGTGACGACGAACAAATCGCCGGTGTCGCCGAACCGCGGCTACTCGCGGATGCAGCATCTCTGGCTGACCGAGCGGATCATCGACATCGTCGCGGCGGAGCTCGACCTCGACCCGGTCGAGCTGCGGAAACGCAACTACGTCAAGACGGAGCAGATGCCGTACGAGACGCCGAACGGCTGCGTCTACGACTCCGGCGACTACGCCCGCTGCCTCGACATGGCACTCGAGCTGATCGGCTACGACTCGATCGAGGAGCGCCGTACCGAAGCGGCGGCGCGCGGGAAGCTGCTCGGCGTCGGGATCGGCTCGACGCTCGACTCCGGCACGAACAACTTCGGCCAGTCGCAGCTGCTCAACCCGGAGCTCCAGTTCTCAGGGAACAACGAGGCGGCGACGGTGAAGCTCGACATCTTCGGCGAGCTCGTCGTGACGCTGGGGACAGTGCCGCAGGGGCAGGGCCACGAGACGACGGCCTCGCAGGTGGTCGCCGACATCCTAGGCTGCTCGCCCGACCAGGTGCACGTTCGACCGGGCCACGACACGTTTTTCAACTCGCACGCCGGCTTCTCGGGGACGTACGCGAGCCAGTTTGCGGTCACCGGCCTCGGCGCCGTCAAGGGCGCGACCGACGCGCTCCGGGCGGAGATGGTCGCGCTCGCCGCGGCAGTGCTCCAGTGCGAGGAGAAGCAGATCGAGCTCGCGGACGGGTTCGCGCGGATCAAGGATGGGCCGCCCGAGGCGGCGCTGCCGTTTATGGCGCTCGGGGCGATCGTGAACGCGAACAATGCCTTCCTCCCGCCCGACTTCAACCCGACCCTGAACCACCGTTTCGTCTACCGGCCCTACTTCGGCAACGTCGATCTCGAGAAGAAGATGGGGAAGCTGACGCTGACCTACGCGACGCAGATCCACGCCTGCGTGGTCGAGATCGACAGGGAAACGGGTGTCGTAGAGATCGTGGACTACGCGGCCGTGGACGACTGCGGCACGCGGATCCATCCACAGATCGTCGAGGGCCAGGTGCACGGCGCGACCGCTCATGCGATCGGCGCGGCGCTCCACGAGGAATTCGTCTACGACGAGGACGGGCAGCTCCTGACCTCGAACTTCTACGACTACCACGTGCCGCACGCGCTCGACGTTCCCGCCTTGAAGACGGCCGCGATCGAGTCGCCCTCGCCGTTCACGCCGCTCGGCTCGAAGGGGATGGGCGAGGGTGGCGGTGGCGGGATCCATTGCCTCTGCTCCGCGATCCAGGACGCGCTCAAGCCGGTCGGGAAGCCGATCGTCTACGACAGCTGTAACCCTTCCCACCGCGTCTGGTCGATGATCCAGGATCCCGAATCGACGCGCGCGAACGTCTCGGTCGTGCCCGCATGAAGGTCGAGGGAACCAAGGAGCTGAGCGCGCCGCGCGACGTGGTCTGGAAGGTGCTGAACGATCCCGCGCAAATGGCGAAGCTGATGCCCGGCGTCGAGGGCTTCGAGATCAAGGACGACCGTCACTGGCAGGCGAAGGTGAAGATCCCACTCGGCCTCGGCGGCCTGCGCATGACCGTCGACTTCGAGAAGGTCGAGGAACGCGAGCCCGAGTTCGCGCAGCTGAACGCGAAGGGGAACGGCGTCGGCGCGATCATGAACATGCAGACGCAGTTCCATCTCGCCGAGAGCGGCGGCGGCACCTCGATGCGCTGGGAGGCCGACGTCAAGATCGCAGGCCCCGTCGGGGCGATGGGCCAGCGCGTGCTCCAGCCGATCATCAACCAGCAGGTGGGGAACGTCCTGACGGCGCTCGAAAAGCAAGTGTCCGAGGCCGCCGCGGCGGGTACCGGCGGCGCCGAGCAGGGAATCCATCCGGCCTCGCCGGAGGCGTACGAGGCCGATCCGGACGGGCCGACGCACAACACGCAAGACCAGAGCTAGGGCGTCGTGGCGGTCCCGTTTCGCATCGGCGTGATGCAGCTGACGATGGAGCCGCTCGACGAGATGCTCGAGTCGGCGCGCGTGATGGAGGAGGCCGGGATGGATACCGTCTGGCTCGCCGAGGCATACCCGTGGTGGCGCAAGCACCAGATGGAATCGCGGGGATCGACCGTCGTCTCGGCATTGATGGCGCGCGAGACGGAGCGGCTGACGATCGGCTGGGGGATCATCTCGCCGTTCACCCGCCATCCCGTGCAGGTCGCGATGGACGCGCGCGTCGTCCAGGAGGCGGCTGGCCCGGGGCGGTTCATCCTCGGCTTCGGAACCTCGAAGATTTTCCTCAACAACGCGCGGATGCAGACGAAGAAGACGCTCGGGCCGATGCGCGACGCGGTTGCGATCGTCCGCGGAGTCCTCGGTGGCGAGGCGTTCGAATACGAGGGCGACACGTGGAGCGCGTCGGTTCCGGCTCTCTCAGCGGAGGCGCAGACACCGCGCGAGGTGCCGCCGGTGTACGTCGCCGCGACCGCGCCGAAGATGCAGGCGCTCGCCGGCGAGATCTCCGATGGCTGCCTGACCCCGTCGATCACGACGCCCGCGTTCGTCCGCTACACGGTCGGGAACACGGGATCGGAGATCGACATCGGCTGCACTGTCGTCGCGTCGATCGACGAGGACCGCGCCGCCGGCCGCGAGGGAGCGCGAGAGATCGCGGGGATGTATCTGGCGAACAAGGTGCAGAACATCCAGGGCGCCGCCGACACGCTGCTCGACCTGGCGGAGCTGACCCAGGACGAGATCCGCCCGGTCGCGGAGGCCATGGAGCGGGGCGGGCGGCTCGCGGCCAAAGCCGAGGTGACCGACGAGATCCTCGACAAGTGCAAGCCGATCGCGGGTACCCCCGCGGATTGCATCGCCGCGATCGAGGAGTACCGCGACGCGGGCTGCACGCACGTCATGCTCGAGCTGTGGGGCGACAAGCGGCACGACCAGATCCGCCTCTTCGGGGAGAAGGTTCTGCCGCACTTCCGGTCGTGATCGACCGCGAGCGCCTCGTCGCGGACGCGCTGGCAGCAGTTTCGATCCCGAGCTTTACCGGCTCCGAAGAGGCGATGGCGACGTGGTACGCCGAGCGCTGCGAGGAACTCGGGCTCGCCGTGCAGTGGCAGCAAGTCGAGGACGGGCGCGCCAACGTGCTCGCGACCCGTGCCGGGACAGGGGGCGGGCCGACGCTGATGTTCAACGGGCACATGGACACGTCGTACTCGGGCCGCGAGCCGTGGCTCGCCAGGATCCCCGGGTTCCAGCCGGAAGGGTTCGAGCGCGACGGACGGATCTACGGGCTCGGGATCTCGAACATGAAGGGTGCGCTCGTGGCCTACCTCGCCGCCGTGCGGGCGTTCGGCGACGCGCCGCTCAAAGGTGATGTGATGATCGCCGCAGTCGCCGGCGAGATCGAGAAGGCGCAGCAGGGAGACGCGCAAGGAGCCGAGTTCCGCGGGTACGCGGCCGGTTCTCGGCATCTCGTCGGTCACGGCGGCGCCGCGGACATGTGCATCCTCGGCGAGCCGACCGAGCAGAAGCTCGTGCTGGCGCACTTCGGGACGCTGTGGCTCCGTCTCTCGACGTCGGGCCCGTTCATCCACACCGCCTTTTCGTCCGGGCAGCTCGGAGAGAACTCGATCGTGCGGATGCGGGAGGTGCTCGACCGTGTGCTCGCATGGCTGCCGGAGTGGGAGGAGGAGATGAGCTACGGCGCCGTGCGCGGCGTCGCGAACGTCGGTGCGATCCAGGGCGGTTTCGGCTGGCGCGTCTCGCGGACGCCGCATCAGACCGACCTCTTCGTCGACCTGCGCGTCCCGCCGGACGTCGAGATGGCGGTGGCACGGCGGAAGGCGCTCGAGTTCGCGCGCGGATTGGAGGGGGTCGAGGCGGAGGTCTACGTAACGGCGCCGGGCGCCGAGCTCGACGAGTCGCATCCGCTCGTCGGCGCGCTGGAGGGCGCGCACGAGGAGGTTTTCGGCGCCGCGCCGGAACGCGACGTCACGCGCTGGTTCTCCGATGCGTCGGTGCTCTCGCGATACGGGATCGCGACCGTCAATTACGGCACGTCGTCCGGACTGCCCGATCCGGAATACGGCGAGAATCTCGAGATCGACGGGCTGGTCAAGATCGCCGAGGTCTACGCCCGTGCGGCGCAGAGGATCTGCGGGTGAAGCTCGTTAGCTTCGGTGAGGACCGGCGCGTCGGGTATCTCGACGGCGAGGAGGTCGCCGTCCTCGACGTTCCCACGATGCGCGAGTACTTCGAGCGCGGAAGCGCCGACGAGACCGGGGAGCGCGTGCCGCTTGCCGAGACCCGCCTGCGCGCCCCGATCGTGCCGAAGAAGTTCTTCCACACGGCCGGCAACTTCCGCGAGCACGAGGAGGACTCGAAGACGGTCAACTGGTCGCACGAGATCGCGCCTTGGATCGTCTTCTTCCAGAATGTCGACGCGATCGTCGGGCCTGACGAGCCCGTTGTCTATCCCGAGCACCTGACCGAGGAGCTTGACTACGAGCTCGAGCTCGCAGTCGTCCTGAGCAAGGCGGGCAAGTGGTTTCCCCCCGAGGAGGCGATGGACTACGTCGCCGGCTACGTGATCTTCAACGACATCACCGCCCGCGACATCCAGCGCCGCGAGATGCGTTCAGGCGTCTTCAGCTTCTGCAAGGCGATCGACACGTTCTGCCCGCTCGGCCCCTGGATCGTGACGCCCGACGAGGTTCCCGACCCGCACAACCTGGCGATGGAACTGCGCGTCAACGGTGAGACCCGACAGACATCCCATTCCAGCCGGATGAGCGTGACGATCCCAGAGATCCTGTCGCACTACTCGGCGCTCGGCTACTCGGCCGGCGACGTGCTCTCGACCGGGACGGTCTCGGGCGTTGCCGGCTTCTCCGCAGATGCGGCCTCGCTCTACCTCAAGCCGGGCGACGTGATCGAGGCGGAAATCGAGCGGATCGGCGTGCTGCGCAACCCGGTGATCGGCTGGCAGGAGGCGCACGGTGGGCCCGCACCCCCGCGTGTGCGCTGGTGAGCTTGTGTTCCTGAAACACAAGCTCCTTTCGACCCGCGCAACCTTGCAGGTTCGGGCGGGGTGGAGGGTGCCTTGTGTTTCTGAAACACAAAGTCTGGCCGCGGCATGAGCTGGGCGCGCGACGACGCGAAGCTCGACCGGGTGCGGGCGCTGATGGCCGAGCAGGAGCTCGACGCGCTCGTCGTCCGCGCGCCCGACAACGTCCTCTACTTGACGAGCTTCTGGGGGATGAAGGGCTACGACGCCGTCGTCTTCCCGCGTGAGGGCGACCCGGTGCTGATCTGCCTCGAGGCCTCCGAGGCCGACGCGGAGCGGACGGCCTGGACGACCGACCTCCGGCTCTTCCACGGTTACGACCCGGGCGACCCTCGCCCGCCGGGCCTGCGGGCACTCGACCTCGCGCGCCAGCTCGCCGGTGGCTACGACCGGGTCGGGATCGAGCTCTCGCTCGGGACCCAGGCGGCCGACCGGATGGTGGGCGAGCCGACGACCTTCCCGAAGGCCTGGTTCGACGCGTTCCCGGACGCCGTCGACGCGACGCCGCTCCTGAACGGCGCCCGCGCGGTCAAGACGGCGCAGGAGGTCGAGCGGATGCGGCTCGCGAACGAGATCGCCGCGGGGGCGATGGAGCACCTGCAGGGCGAGCTGCGGCCGGGGATGCGCGAGAGCGAGGCGGGTGCGCTCTGGAACGGCTGGGTGCACGCCAACGGCACGGGCTTCGAGGACAAGGTCGAGCTTGCGCATGGGTTCTCGCTCGTCTGGTCGGGCGAGGGGATCCGCACCTTCACGGCCACCGGCAGCCGGCCCGTCGCCGAGCACGAGCCGACGCTGTTCGAGATCTGGGTCTGCGCCGACGGCTACTGGTGCGACCACACGAAGAACCTCGTCCCCGGCGAGCTCGACGAGCGCTACGCCGAGCTGGAGCGGCAGCTGCTCGAGGTCTACGAGGCGGCGGTCGCCTTCTGCCGCTCCGGCGCGAGCCTGGCGGAGCTCGACCGCAGCGTGCGCGACGGGCTCGCGGAGATGGGTTATCCCGGCCAGCCGAGCCATCCGATTTGCCACGGCGTCGGAGCGCGCGCGCACGAGCCGCCCTACGCGCACCAGGCCGGTGGTGGCACGATCGAGGCAGGCATGGTGCTCGCGATCGAACCGGGTGTCTACTGGCCCGAGGGCGGCGGCCTCCGCGTCGAGGACAACTTTCTGATCACGGAGAGCGGAGCCGAGCGGCTCTGCAGCTTCCCGGACGGGATCGTGAGGTGTACAGCGTGACGCTCGATCGCGACCAGGTCTGGACCGGCGAGCTGAACGCGCGCGCGCTCGAGCCGCAATCGCACACGACCGTCGGCCTCTACGACACGACACTCCGCGACGGCGAGCAGACGGTCGGCGTCGTCCTCTCGCCGCGGGACAAGCTCGAGATCGCCCGCGCGCTCGACGAGGCGGGCGTCGACCGGATCGAGGCCGGCTTCGCGCGCGTCTCGGCGGAGGACGAGAAGGCGATCCGCCTGATCGCGGGCGCCGGTCTGCGCGCCGAGGTCTGGGGCTTCGCCCGGGCCGTGCAGGCGGACGTCGAGCAGCTCGCGGAGCTCGGCGTGCGCGCGGCCGTGATCGAGAGCCCGATCTCGGACGCGAAGCTCGCCGCGCTCGGCGTCTCGCACGAGGACATGCTCGGCCGAATCCGCAAGGCCGTCTCCTTCGCTGCCGGCGAGGGGATCACCGTCGCCTTTTTCGGCGTCGACGGCTCGCGCGCCGACCTCGCCTACTTCCGGCGCGCCTACGAGGCCGCCGTCGATGCGGGCGCGACGGAGGCCGTCGTCGTCGACACGATCGGGATCGCGACGCCCGAAGGCGCTGCGTATCTCGTCGGGCAGGCGGTCGACTGGCTCGACGTGCCCGTCCACTGGCACGGCCACGACGACTTCGGGCTCGCCACCGCCGCGGCGGTCGCCGCCGTCCAGGCGGGCGCGACCTGGGTGCAGGGGACGGTGAACGGGATGGGGGAGCGGGCCGGCAACGCCAACCTGCTCGAGGTCGCGCTCGCGCTCGAGGCGCTGTACGGGATCCCGACGCGGCTCGACCTCGCCCGCGCCCGCGCCCTCGCTGAGGTCGTCCGCACGCGCTCCGGCTACGAGCTCGCCCCCTGGACGCCGCTGACCGGCGCCAACCTCTTCACGCGCGAGAGCGGCGCGGTCGCAAGCCAGTTCCACGACCCGCCCGCGATCGAGCCGTACTCGTCGGCCCTCGTCGGCGCGGAGCGGGGGATCGTGCTCGGGAAGAAGAGCGGCCTAGACTCGATCCGGCTCAAGGTCGAGGAGCTCGGGCTGGACGTCCCCGAGGAGCGGTACGCCGAGCTGCTGGCCGCCGTCAAGGCGCTCGGCACGAAGAGGCGGCGGCTTGTCTCCGACGACGAGCTCCGTGCCCTGATCGCGAAAGGAGCAAGAGATGTCCGATCACCGTGAGCTCGTCAACCCGTCGGAGCTGCACCCGGCGCCGGGCTTCAGCCATGTTGCGATCGCGACCGGGACGAAGGTCGTGCACCTCGCCGGCCAAGTGGCGCTCGACCCCGGCTTCGGCATCGTCGGCGGCGACGACCTCGGCGAGCAGGCCAAGGCGGCAATGCGGAACGTCGAGGTCGCCCTGCGCGCGGCCGGCGCCGGCTGGGACGACGTCGTCCGCCGCACGATCTACACACTGCACCCGACCGAGTACGAGACGATCACGGCCGCGATCGACGAGGTCACCGGCGGCGCCGACCACCCCGCGCAGACGATCGTCGGCATCACGGGGCTCGCCGTGCCGGGGCTTCTGATCGAGATCGAGTGCACCGCGGTCGTGGGCGAGTGACGCGCCGGTTGACTGACATGTCACCGGCGCGGGATACTCGGTGGCCGGGATGATCGAGCGTGTGTGCGTCGTCGGAGCCGGAGCGATCGGCAGCCTCTACGCGGCTCATCTGTGCCGGGTCGCCGACGTCTGGGTGCTCACGCGGCGCGCCGAGCACGCCCACGCGCTGGAGCAGGACGGGCTCGAGGTCAGCGGCCGCGCCGAGTTCACAGGTCGCGTGCACGCGACCGACGACCCCGCCGCGCTGCCCGATCCGGACGCGGTGATCATGGCGACGAAGGCCACGGGCTTGGACGAAGCGGCCACCGCGCTCGAGGGCCTGTTCCCGAACGCGACCGTCGTCACCGTTCAGAACGGCCTCGGCGCCGAGCAGATCGTGCGCCGCCACGGCGACTGGCCGCTCGTCTCCGGCGTCACCTTCATGAGCGGCACCCGCCACGACGACACGCACGTCGAGTACATCCTCGACACGGAGACGTGGCTCGGGCCCTACAACGGGATCGCGTACGAGCGGGTCGAGGAGTTGGCGGCGCTGATCGAGCGCTCGGGGCTGAAGGCGCAGGCGTTCCCCGACCTGAAGCCCGCGCAATGGTCGAAGCTGATCTTCAACGCAACCGTCAACGCCGTCGCCGCGCTCACGGGCCTGCCTCACGATTCGCATTTCGCCGCCGAGGACGATCCGGCCGACCTCGGCCACCTCGTCCATGCGCTCGTCGAAGAGGGCAAGGCGGTGGCGGCTGCGGTGGGGATCGAGCTGCACGAGGATCCGTGGGAGATGAACGTGCACGCGACCCAGCGGGGCAGCGCGCACTACCCTTCCATGCTCGAGGACGTCGAGGCGCGCCGGCCGACGGAGATCGATCTGATCACAGGCTCGCTCGTCGGCGAGGCCGACCGGCTGGGCGTGGACGTGCCGCTGCACAGGGCGATGTATCAACTGATCAAGGCGAAGGAGGTGTCCTGGACGCTTCCGACCGGGTGACCAACAGGGAGGCAGGCATGCAAGGAAGAGGGTGGTTCGCGCTGGCGGCGCTCGTAGCGCTGCTCGCGCTCGGCGGAGCCGCATGCGGCGGCGACGATGACGAGGCGTCGGGCGACGCCACCACGGCGGAGACGACAGAGGCGGCGACGACCGAGGAGGCAGGCGGCCCCGCCACCGGCGAGCCGATCGTGATCGGCTGGGCGTTCGACTCGAGCGGGAACATGGCTCCGTTCGACGGCCCGGCGCTGGCGGCCGCGAAGATCCGCGTCGACCAGTTGAACGAGGAGGGCGGCGTCGACGGGCGGCCGTTCGAGATCCGGACGTGCGACACGCAGAACAACGACCCCGCGAAGGCGAAGGCCTGTGCCGACGACCTGCTCGGGAACGGCGCCGAGATCATGTTCGTGACGTGCGACGTCGACTTCGCCACGCCCGTCGTGCAGGAGACCATCAACGACGGCAAGCTCGCTGTCGCGCCGTGCATCGGCACCGACCAGATGGGCCCGAATCGCTTCGGCGAGAAGGGCAAGCTCGCGTTCAGTTTCGGCAACGCGGCGCAGGACGAGGGCTCGGCGATGGCCGAGTTCGCGTGGGAGCAGGGCTGGGAGAGCGCTGCGCTCGCGACGAACACGCTGCTCGTGTACTTCAAGAACGTGATCCAGGCCTTCGAGGCGCGCTTCACCGAGCTCGGCGGCACGATCGCCGCGAAAGAGACCTACGCCACGGGCGCGAACAACGTCCAGGCCGCGGTCAGCAGGCTCAACGCCGCCAAGGCAGACGTGATCGTCACGTCGACCGCGTTCGGTGAGCTGCCGGCGCTCGTCTCCGGCATCCGCTCGCTGAAGAACGAGACGCCGATCCTCAACTCGTGGGCGGGCGACGGCACCTACTGGGTGACGAAGAACCCGCAGGTGACGAACTACTACGCAGTCACCTTCGCCTCGGTGTTCGGCGACGACCCGAGCGACGACGTCAAGGATCTGATCGCGAAGCTCGGCGAGGCGAACGCGGCCCCCGGCACGGGCGGCTTCATCACCGGCGCGGCTGCGATCGACGGCGTGGCCACCGCGATCGAGCGGGCGGGCGGCTCCCTCGACGGCGAGGCCCTTGCGGCGGAGATGGAGAAGTTCTCCTCCGTGGAGACGATCTCCGGGGACGTCAACTTCTCCCCCGAGCTGCACACGGTCTTCGGCCGTGAGTACCGCGTGATCAAGATCGACAACAACGAGGGCAGCTACGTCGGACCCGTCACCGCGAAGGTCGTCCCCGACATCACGGGTTGAGCGAGCGTCCCGCCCCCGGCGGCGAGAGGAGGCCCGGAGCGCTTCGGGCCTCCTCCGTCTCGCGTTCCTTCAGCGGCGTGCAGGCGCTGTACGACGTCACCCTCGAGGTGCGCCGGCACGAGGTCGTCGGCCTGATCGGCTCGAACGGCGCCGGGAAGTCGACGCTCGTGAACGTCCTCACCGGATTCGACTTCCCCGATGACGGCGCCGTCGAGCTGGACGGCCACGAGATCACCGGGTGGAGTCCGCACCGTCGCGGACGGGCCGGCCTCGCCCGCACGTTCCAGCACAGCCGCTCGTTCCGCGAGCTCTCGGTGCGCGAGAACGTGGAGGTCGGCTCGCTCGGCTGCGGCGCCTCGGCCCGCGAGGCGCGAGAGCGGGCCGACGGGCTCCTCGCCCTGCTCGGGCTGGCGGCCTACGCAGAGCTACCGGCCGGCGCGCTCGCCCACGGTGACGAGCGCCGCCTCGGCGTCGCGCGGGCGCTGGCGACCGAGCCGCGCTACGTCCTCCTCGACGAGCCGGCCGCGGGGCTGCCGGAGGCCGAGGTGCCCGCCCTCGCGGCGGCAGTGCGATCCGTGCGCGACGACCACGATGCCGGCGTGCTGCTGATCGACCACAACATGGCGCTCGTGATGGACGTCTGCGATCGCATCTCGGTGCTCGACCAGGGCCGGACGCTCGCAGAGGGCACCCCGGCCGAGATCCGCGCCAATGCGGATGTGATGGCGGCCTACCTCGGCGAGAGCGCGGTCGCCGCCGGTGTCTGATCCGCTGCTGGAGCTCGAGGGCGTCGAGGTCCGCTACGGGACCGTGCCGGCGCTCCGCGACCTCTCGTTCGCCGTGGTGCCCGGGGAGATCGTCGGCCTGATCGGGCCCAACGGTGCCGGCAAGTCGACGACGCTGCACGCAGTGATGGGAGCTCTGCCGCTCAACACGGGCTCGATCCGCCTCGCCGGGCAGCCGCTTGCGGGCCTTGCGCCCGAGCAGGTCGCACGCGCCGGGATCGCACTCGTGCCGGAGGGGCGCCGGATCTACGGCGGCTTCAGCGTCGAGGAGAACCTCCGGCTCGGGCTGGCCGCCCGGCAGGAAGACGGCGCGGACGAGGCGCTCGCGGAGGTCTTGAGCCTCTTCCCCGTGCTCGCCGAGTACCGCAAGCGCCCGGCAGGGGCGCTCTCGGGCGGCCAGCAGCAGCAGCTTGCGATCGGCCGGGCGCTGGTCGCCGGGCCGCGCCTGCTGCTGCTCGACGAGCCGTCGCTCGGGCTCGCCCCGGCGGTCGTCGACACCGTCTTCGCCGCGCTCGCCACGATCCGCGAGCGGGGCGTGACGGTCCTGCTGGTCGAGCAGCGAGCCCGCCGGACGGTCGCCTTCTGCGACCGCACCCACGTGCTCGCCAACGGGCGGCTGCGGACGACGCTCGCCCCCGCCGACGCCGACGACACGCGTGCGCTCGTCGCCGCGTACCTCGCATGAGCCTGGTCGCCGCTGTCGACGCCCAGACCCTCGTCGATGCCGTCGGGCTCGGTGCCGTCTATGCCCTGATGGCGGTGGGGATCGGGCTCGTCTTCGGCGTGCTCCGGCTCGTCAACTTCGCCTACGGGCAGCTCGTGATGGCGGGCGCCTACACGCTCGCGTTCACGTCCGCCTGGCCGGCGGCCGCCAGCATAGCCGCCTGCTTCGCGGTCGTCCTCGCCCTCTCGCTGGCGCTCGAGCGCTCTGTCTTCCGGCCGCTGCGCACGCAATCGCCTGCCGTGATGCTCGTGACCACCTTCGCGATCGCGTTCCTGCTCCAGAGCGTTGCGCTCGTCCTCGACGTCCGCGACGGCACGATCGGGGAGGCGGCCCGGTCGCTCGGCGGGCTCAACCAGGCGGTCTCGGTGGGCGGCGTCGACGTCCGCAAGGTGACGATCGTCGCCGTCGTGGTCGCGGCTACGGCGCTCGGCCTGCTCGCGTTGCTGCTGGAGCGGACGACGATCGGGCTGCACATGCGCGCCGCGGCGGCAGACTTCCGCACTGCGCGACTACTCGGCGTGCAGGCCGACCGCGTGATCGGGCTCGCCGTCCTCCTCTCCGGCCTCCTCGCGGCCACCGTCGCGGTGATCCTGACCGTGCAGTCACCGCTCGTCGCGCCCGACTTCGCGCTCAAGGAGACGATCGTCGTGCTTGTCGGCGTCGTCGTCGGCGGGATCGACCGGCTCTGGACGGCGACGCTAGGCGGCTTCGCGATCGGCTTCGCGAGCGGCGTCATCAACGGCGCGCTCCCCACCGACAAGTCGGTCTTCCTGCCCTCCGCCGTCTTCGCGCTCGTGATCCTCGTACTGCTGCTGCGGCCCGCGGGTCTCTTCGCCAGAGGCCCCGCAGTGGAGCGCGTGTGACGCGCTTGGACACCGCACTCGGGCTGCTCGTGCCGGCGTTCCTCGTCGTGATCGTCGGCGTGCTTGCCGCGACCGCGTCGCGGGCGAACGAGATCCACTATCTGAGCGCCCTGGTCGCGGTCGCGATGGTCGTCGCCATCTACGTCTTTGTCGGCAACTCCGGTGTGCTCTCGTTTGGCCAGATCAGCTTCGTGGCGGTCGGCGCGTTCGCCGCCGGCGTCCTGACCGTGCCCTCGCAGTCGAAGTCATTCGTGCTCCCCGACCTCTTCCCGTTCCTGCGCGACACGACCGTCGGCAACCTCGCCTCGCTTGGGATCGCGGCCGCCGTCGGCGGCGCCTTCGCGTTCCTGGTCGGGATGCCCCTGATGCGGCTGTCCGGGCTCGCCGCGGGGATCGCGACGTTCGCCGTGCTGGAGGTGACGCACAACCTCCTGCGCGAGTGGACGTCGATCGGGCCGGGCGCGACGACGCTCTCGCTCGTCCCGGAGACGACGGACGCGCTGCAGGCCACCCTCGGCGCGCTCGCCGTCGTCCTCGTCGCGTGGTTCTACAGCCTGAGCCGCCCGGGCCGGCTGCTGCGCGCGACGCGGGAGGATGCGGCCGCCGCGCAGGCGGTCGGTGTCAGCGTCCACCGGCAGCGGCTCGGCGCGTTCACGCTCTCCGGGGCCCTTGCGGGCTTCGCGGGAGGGCTCTACGTACACATGCTCGGCTCGATCACGACCGAGCAGGTCTATCTCGAGCTGACGTTCCTGACACTCGCGATGCTGGTCGTCGGCGGGATCGCGAGCCTCTGGGGCGCGGTCGTCGGCGCACTCGCGGTCAGCGGGCTGGACTCGCTGCTCGCGAAGGCCGAGGACGGCTCCTTCGTCTGGGACGCGCCTTCGGGCACCCGGCTGGTCGTCGTCGGCGCAATGATGGCGCTCGTGCTCGTGCTCCGGCCCGCCGGGATCACGGGTGGCCGCGAGCTGTCCCTACCGAGGAGGAAGTCCGAGTGAGAGTGTGCATCGTCGGCTGCGGCGCGGTTGGGTCGCTCTTCGCCGCCAACCTCGTCTCGCTCGAGGACGTCGAGGTGTGGGCCTACGACCTCGCGCAGGCGCACGTCGACGCGATCAACGAGCGCGGGCTCCGGCTGACGGGCGCTGGCGAGGTGCACGCGACCGGCATCAAGGCCACGAGCGATGCGACGACGCTCCCCGCTTGCGACTTCGGGATCGTCGCGACCAAGTCGATGCACACCGAGGCCGCGATGGCCGCCGCCGCGCACGCGTTCACGGCCGGCGCGGTCGCCTCCGTCCAGAACGGCGTCGGCAACGAGGAGGCGATCGCGCCGCATGTCGCCCGCGTGATCCGCGGCACGACGTTTCCCGCCGGAAAGATCCTCGAGCCGGGCGTCGTGCAGTGGGACGTCAGGGGCGACACCACCTTCGGCCCGTTCGAGCCAAGCCCAGCTACGCGCGACGAGATCGAGCGGCTCGCCGACGCCTGCACGCGCAGCGGCATGCTGGCGGCGGCGGTCGACGACGCGCGCGGCGCCCAGTGGCGGAAGGTGATCTTCAATGCCTCGACGAACCCGATCGGCGCCCTGACTGGTCTCACGCACGGACGCGTCTGCGAGCGGCCCGACCTGCGCCGGCTCGTCAGCGCCCTCGTCGAGGAGGGGAAGGCGGTCGCGGCGGCGCAGGGGATCGAGCTCGACGCCGATCCGGAGGCGCTGATCGACCACGCCGCGAGGCCGGAGATCGCCTACGGCCACAAGGCATCGATGCTTCAGGACGTCGAGGCGCGGCGGCTGACCGAGGTCGACTGGCTGAACGGCGGCATCGTCCGCTTCGGCCGCGAGCACGGCGTCCCGACCCCGCTCAACGAGGCCGTTGTCGCACTGATCAAGGGAATGGAGGCGTCGTGGACGCAGAGTTGACCCGGCGGTACGCGAACGTCCGCGCCGCGATGGCCGAGCACAGCCTCGACGCGCTGATCGTCTCCGGCAGCGAGTACAGCGGTTTCGAGGGATCGGTCACGTACCTCTCCGGCTTTCAGATCGTGCACCGCTACGCCTACGTGGTCGTGCCGGCAGACGGCGAGCCGCAGATCGTCTTCCCGACCGAGGCACGCTACGTCGGCGAGCACGGGACGGCGCAGCTCGAGCAGAGCTTCCACGACCGGCCGGGTGAGCACATCGCCGCGACTGCGCGCGACAAGAGCTGGAAGCGCGTCGGCGTCTACGGGCTCGACTACATCATGACCGTGCGCGACTTCCGTGCCCTCGAGGGGCTCGACCTCGTGCCCTTCGACGCCGAGTTCGACCTTGCCCGCGCCGTCAAGAGCGAGGCCGAGCTCGAGTCGGTGCGCGAGAGCGTGCGGATCAACGAGGACGGCTTCGAGGCGTTCCTCGCTGCCTACGAGCCCGGGAAGTCGGCCGCGGAGGTGATGGCACCGGCGGAGCAGCTCTTCGTCGAGCGCGGTTGCGGCCGGCTGACGATGAACATGGTCCTGATCGGCCCGGAGTTCGGGATCGCGAAGCGGGAGACGATGCTCGGCGACTTTGTGCTCCCGTCGCTCGAGGTCGCGGGGCCGGGGATGCACTGGGTCGAGGTGTCGCGTGCGATCGGCACCGCGCCGGCCGAGGTTCAGCCGATGGTCGAGGCGTACGGGGAGTATCACGCCGCCGCCCGTGAGGCGATCCGCGACGGCGCCACCGCGCACGACGTCCACAGCGCCGTCTCGAAGGGCTTCAGCGATCGCGGCTACCGCCTCGGCCATGTCACCGGCCACTCGATCGGCATGACGATGATCGAGCACCCGCGCATCGGCGAAGGGATGGAGACGGTGCTGCGGAGCGGGATGGTGCTCTCGATGCACCCGCATGCGATCGCCGCCGACGGGAAGGCGTGCCTCTACATGCAGGACACGTGGCTCGTCGGTGACGCCGGCGGCCGGTCGCTTTCGCGCCTTCCGATGCGGGTTTTCGCAGGCTAGACTTCGCTCCATGCGGCCGCCGGCGACCCCGGAGAACGAGGACGGGCGGCTCGCCGCCGTCCGCCGCTACGACGTTCTCGACACGCCGCCTGACGGCGCCTTCGACCGGATCACCTCCCTCGCCGCGCGCCTCTTCGAAACAAGATCGGTCGCGAGCCGGGCCTGTGCGCGTCGGCGATCTGCCAGGTCGAGCCGTGGATCGTCAACGACGCGCTCATCGACGTCCGCACGATCGACAACCCCCTCGTCGCCGGCGAGCTCGGGCTGCGCTTCTACGTGGGCGTGCCGCTCGTGACCCACGACGGCTACAGCCTCGGCACGCTGAACGTGATCGACTTCCAACCGCGCGAGGTGACCGCAGCCGAGGTCGAAACGCTGAGGGACCTGGCCGGGATCGTCGTCGACGAGCTTGAGTTGCGGCTGGACGCGCTCTCCCAGCTCAGCGAGCGTCGGCGGCAGGCACTCGAGCTGAACGACGACGTCGTCCAGGGTCTGGCACTGGCTCAGCTCGCGCTCCAGGCCGACCACCCCGAACGGGCGCGCGACGCGATCGCAGCGACGCTCGAGGCGGCGCAGCGGCTCGTCACCGAGCTGCTCCAGAACGCAGGCGCGCACGGCAACCTCGAGCCAGGCGATCTCGTTCGCTCCGCTCCGGCCGCACTACGGCGCGGATGACCGGAGCGAAGCTCCGCGTCGTCCTCGCCGACGACACGCACGAGTACCGCCTGCTCCTGAAGCTCGTGCTCGAGCAAGACGGTCGCTTCGAGATCGTGGGGGAGGCCGCGGACGGCGAGCAGGCAGTCGCGGTCGCCTCCGCGGAGCAGCCTGACGCGGTCGTGCTCGACCTTGCGATGCCGGTGATGGACGGTCTGGAGGCCATCCCCGGGATCCGCTCGGGCGCGCCGGGCGCCGCGATCGTGGTGCTGTCGGGTTTTGCTCGCGGCCGGCTCGACCGCAAGGTGCTCGAGCTCGGGGCCGACGCCTACGTGGAGAAGGGTGAGGCGTTCTCGAAGATCGTCTCGACGCTGCTCGAAGCCTCGTCGGCGCGCGTCGTCGCCTAGCGGCCGCAGTCGCAGATCGTGCCGCCGAGCTCGCGCCGCTCGTAGAGTCGGCCACACCGTGGGCACTCCGGCGGGATCACGCGGGCGCGCATGAAGAGCGCCTTGAACAGGACGATCCAGAGGACGGCGTAGCCCACGAGCAGCTGCGCGTTCATGCTCATACTTGAGATATCGACGTGAGCGGGGAGAACTGATGCCGCAGATGAGTGATCTGGCGAAGCGACTGGCGGTGGCCCGCGGGGACGAGCCGGCCGACCTGGTCGTCCGTGGCGGTCGCGTCCTCAGCGTCTTCACGCGCGAGTGGCTCGACGTCGACGTGGCGGTGTGCGACGGCGTCATCGCCGGCCTCGGGTCGTACGAGGGAGTGGAAGCGCTGGATGCGGACGGCGCCTACGTCGTCCCGGGCTTCATCGATGCGCACATGCACCTCGAGACGTCGAAGCTGCTCCCGTCCGAGTTTGCGCGGCTCGTGCTCCCGCTCGGCACGACTGCAGTCGTCGCCGACCCGCACGAGATCGCGAACGTGCTCGGCACCGACGGCGTCCACTGGCTCGTCGACGTCTGCGAGCACCTGCCGCTCGACGTCTTCTTCACCGCCTCCTCGTGCGTGCCGGCGTCGCAGTTCGAGTCGCCGCGACGGTCGTTCACGCCCGGTGACCTCGAGAGCCTGCTGCGGCGGCGTCGCGTGATCGGACTCGCCGAGATGATGAACTTCCCCGGCGTCATCTCCGGCGCTGAGAGCGAGCTCGCGAAGCTCGCCGTCGCGCGCGGCCACCACATCGACGGCCACGCGCCGGGCGTGCTCGGGCGCGACCTGCAGGCGTACGTGGCGGCCGGGATCCGCTCCGACCACGAAGCTTTCACGGCGGAAGAAGGACGCGAGCGCCTGCGCGCCGGGATGTGGCTGCTGATCCGGGAGGCGTCGGCCGCGAAGAACCTGCGTGCGCTCGCGCCGCTCGTCGCCGAGTTCGGGCCGTCGCGAATGGCGTTCTGCACCGACGACCGCGAGCCGGAGCACATCGCCGAGGACGGTCACGTCAACGCGATCGTGCGCGACGCGGTCTCCTACGGCGTCGCGCCCGAGGACGCGCTCGTGCTGGCCACTCACAACCCGGCGCTCTGGCACGGGCTCGACGAGCTCGGCGCGATCGCTCCCGGCTATCAGGCCGACCTGTTGCTGCTCCCCGACCTGGAGCGGTTCGTCCCCGAGATCGTGCTCAAGCGTGGCCGGCCCGTCGGCGAGATCGAGCCGACGCCGGTGCCGGAGTGGGTGACGCAGAGCGTCCGCGTCCGGCCGGTCGCCGCCGCCGATTTTGGCGTGGCGTGGGAGGGAGGGGCCGCGCGCGTGATCGGGCTCGTCCCCGGCCAGATCGTCACTGAGGCGCTCGTCGAGGAGCTTGCCGACGGCACCGCCGACGCGACCCGCGACCTCGCCAAGATCGCGGTGATCGAGCGGCATCTCGGCACCGGCAGGATCGGCCTCGGGTTCGTGAAGGGTTTCGGGCTCACGCGCGGCGCTCTGGCGTCGACGTTCTCGCACGACGCCCACAACGTCATCGTCGTCGGCATGTCCGACATCGAGATGGCGCGCGCGGTGCAGCGGCTGGTCGAGCTCGGCGGCGGCCTCGTCGTCGTCGATGGCGGCGACGTGACGGCCGAGCTGCCGCTGCCGGTCGCGGGCCTCATCTCGGACCGCTCGCTCGGCGACGTGATCGAGGCAAGCGAGGCGACCGTGGCGGCAGTGCACGCGCTCGGCTCGCAGGTCGAGTCGCCCTTCCAGTCGCTCGCCTTCCTCGCCCTCTCGGTGATCCCGAGCCTGAAGCTCACCGACCGCGGACTTGTCGACGTCGACCGCTTCGCATTGGTGCCGCTCGCCGCGGACTCGCTCGCGGCTGCCAAATAGCCTCGTTCAGCAGGAGCGCGGGCCGCGAAGCGCGCGCTAGCGAACGGTGATCTGCTGCACCATCTTCGCCGGGTGCAGCGAGCAGAAGAGCCGGTAGGTGCCGGCCTTCGTGAAGCGATGCTTGAAGGCGCCGGTCTGCGTCCACGGCGCCGAGAAGCCGACCGGGCCGTCGACGACGGTGACGTCGTGCTGCACCGACCCGCGGAAGCTCCACGTGAAGGTGGTGCCGCGGTCGAGCAGGATCCGCTCCGCCCCGTAGCGGAAGTCGCCCACCCAGGTCGACTTCGCGGTCGACACCGGCCCTTTCGGCGCGCGCGGGAGGGGCATCGAGAATGCCGGCGGCGCAGAGGGGCGGCCGAGATCGATCTCGAGCGGAGGCGTCGCGCCACAGCGCTCGACACCTCCGGGCGCGAGGAAGAGCAGCATGATCCCCATCGCCCGCGTGTGCGGCGCCGAGTTGTCGTAGACCGCGGCAAGCCGCAGCCTGTCGCCCTTCGTGACCGGGATCCCCGCGGTCGAGCGGAACGCGGACATCTTCGTCGGGCCCGGCTCGTGCAGGAGCGGCTTCGGCTTCGGGCCGCCCCAGGTCGGCCGCGACTCGAACGGTTTCGTCCTGCAGGTCGCGTTCCGCAGCTCGAGCCGGACGCCGCCGCCGTGGAGGTGGCCGCCGCCGGAGACGAGCCGGCCGCTCTCGGGCATGGTGAAGCTCGCCGACCTCGTGAACGTGGAGAAGGACCTGCCGCCGCCGGGGACGTCGAAGACGGGATCCGGGCCGGTGCAGTTGCGGACGTCGAGCCAGATCGGCTTTACGGGAGTCAGTCGCTCGCCCGTGACGTAGCGCACCGTGTAGCGGATGAAGCCGTTCAGCCGCTGCGGCCTGTGGTTCATCAGCATGTAGAGCAGCCCCCAGCGGTCGGTCGCCTTGTTCGCGTAGCCGTAACCGCGTGGCAGCGAGAGTGCGAGCCGTTCCTCGCCCTCGGCGAAGAAGCGCTCTGCTACGCCGCCGCAGGTGTAGTCGGGCACGCCGACCTTCGCGAAGACGATGTGATGCAGCATCACCTTGTCCCGGCCCTGGACGCGGCCCCGCGCATCGACGACCTCGGCCTCCATCCCGACGACGTAGCCGTCGACCTTCGGCGACTCGGCGAGCATCGGCCGCTGCGCCACGCCATAGCCCTCGACCGAGATCGCAGGCGTGGTGAATGTCAACGTCCGTTCCTCAGCGTGGGCGAGCGCGGGTAGCACCAACGCTGCGGCCGTCACGGCGAGCAGCAGACGGGACGTTCGGGCCATACGGCAACTGTAGCTCTGGAATCGCCGGGGTACACTGCGAGTGTGAGCTGGCCCTGGATCGTGCTGCTGGTTCTCGCGGTCGCCGTTGTCGTCGGCGCAGAGTGGTCGCGCGTCGGCACGCTCGTGGGCGCGGATGCGCGCCGCCAGCGGGAGCGGAGCAGGCGGAAGGCGAGCTTCAAGGTGATCCGCTCGGAGGAGGAGGAGTTCGCCGAGAGCGTCCAGCGCGACCTCGCCGAGCTGCCGACGATCGAGGAGAAGGACCGCCGCTAGCCCTGGCCGCTCGCCGCGCTCCAGCCGGCGGCCCGTACCTCCGTACTGTTCCACCGGCCTACGCGCCGCGAGCAGCGCGCCAGTCTCTAGCGGGTCGCTAGCGGACGACGAAGGTCGTCTGCAGGATTCGCGTGTTCGGCAGGATCCGGCCGACGTTCTCCATGTTCCGCGACTCCTGGTAGTCGGAGAGCTGGAGCCGAAGCGCGTGGCGACCCTTGCGGAGCCCCGCCGTCGAGATGCGTACGGCGCCGGCGGCGAAGCTCGCTCGCCGCTCCTCGCCGTCGATCCGGACGACGAGCGAGGCGGGATCGACCCCGGAGCCGCGGTCGGACGCTCTCACCACCAGCCGGCCGCCGCGCTGCACGCTGCGGCTGCGCAGGGATGCACTCGGCGGCGACACGTCGTTGACCCAGAAGCGGAAGTCGAACGCGCCCGCACGAGCCGCGGAGGGGCTGTCGAAGACGACGTCGTACGCGCCGGCCGCGGGCAGGATCGTGCCCGACGCGAGCACGAGGTCGCCGAACGTGCGCAGGTACGGATTCAGGTTGAATGGCAGCGCCGCATATCCGGTCAGCCGGCGCTCGTCGCCGGCGCGCACGATCCGCGGCTCGACCCGGACACCGGGCGCCCGCCGCGTGACGACGACGCCGAAGTTCGCTGTGGGGCGGGACAGGGTGACGCGGAAGACGCGCTCCGGCCCGGGCAGCGCTGCGGCGAAACCGAATCCGTTCGGGCTCTCGGGATAGCGGTAGCGGGCGACGCGGCTCGTCCCGCCGCGGGTCGTCGCCTTGTACGTCCCGGGCTTGCGCAGGGCTGTCGCCTTCGCACCGCCGAGCGCGGGCGTACCGGTGCCGAACCAGTAGGGGATGCGAAGCCGGTCGCTGCCACGGTTGAGCACGAGGTATCCGGTCGCCTCGGCATCGGCCGGCTGCGTCGTCCTCACCGTCAGGTCGAGTCTGCCGGGGACGGTCACGGCCGGCGGAAACAGGATCGAGGCGCCCCGCGGGTTGCTCTGCGGCTCGAGCGTCACCGTCCAGCTGCCGGCGCCGAGGCCGGCGTCGGTCAGCTCGAGCGAGCGCGTCTGCGACGCGTTGGCCCGGAGCAGCCCGAAGGTGAAGGCGACGGGGCTCGAAAAGATCGGCGTCGCGTCGGCGCGAGGGAGGTTGACGACACCGCCGCCACCGCGAAGTGTCGGCGTCTGTTCGGCCTTCAGCTCGTTCGCGAAGACGGGGTCGCCGGTCAGGGCGAGCGCCGACTTCACCTGCGCCGGCGTCCAGGTCGGGTGCCGCTGGAGCAGAAGCGCAGCGGCGCCGGCGACGTGAGGGGCGGCCATACTCGTGCCCGAGAGCGTGGCGTAGGCGTTGCGCGGAGCCGCCGAAAGGATGCCGACGCCCGGGGCCGAGACGTCCGGCTTCAGCTGGAGCGAGAGCGGGGTGGGGCCGCTGGAGGAGAACGACGCGACGACATCGTCGGCACCGCCTCGGGACGTCGTGACGGCGCCGACCGTGATCGCCTCCGGCGTCGCCGCGGGCGAGCCGACCGACCCGCGTCCGAACTCGTCGAAGTCGTTGCCGGCGGACACGACGGGCACGACCCCGGCGCGGGCAGCAGCGCCGAGCGCCTTGACGACGATGTCCCGCGACGGCTCGATTTCGGGCTCGCCGAGCGACATGTTGATCACGTCCATGCCGTCCGCCACCGCTGCCTCGATCGCGGCGACGAGCTCGGGCGAGTTGCCGTCCAGACCCACGTCGGCGTCGGTCGGGATCGTCAGCGCCTTGTAGTTGCCTAGGTAGGCGCGCGGGGCGACCCCGGAGATGCGGACGCCTTCGGCGAGCGTGTTCGCGTTGCCGGCGGCGATCCCGGCGACGTGCGTCCCGTGCGACGAGAACTCGGGGTCGAACGGCTTCGACGCGTGCTTCCAGGTGGGACGAGCTGGCGGAAACGCGCGCGCGACGATCACCTTCGCGTTCGTGTACGCGGCCTGCCCCTTCGGGTAGCCCGCAGGCATCGTGTAGCCGGCCGGGGAGAAGAATGGGTGCGACTGGTCGATCCCCTCGTCGATGATCGCGATCTTCATCCCTTGCCCGGCGGTTGTCAGGCCCGGCGACCAGAGGACGGGAGCGCCGACCTGCTGCGGGCTGCGGTCGAGCTGCGTGCGGTAGCGCACGCTCGGGTAGATCGCCGCGACGCCCGGTAGCGATCTGAGCCGACCGAGTTGGGAGCGAGGGAGGACGACGGCCATCCCGTTCGCGACGAGCCGGTAGCGCCAGCGGATCTGCGCTCCGGGCAGCGAGGACTCGATCCGGTGGGCCACGTTCGCCTGCGCGCTCTCGAGCGTTCGGGTCTGGAGCTGCCGGCCGGCGCGCCATCTCGTCGTGGCGAGAGGCTTCTGCGAGAGCGAGACGACGACCTCGACCAGGTCGCGCTCCGGAGCGGTCCGCTCCGCGCGCGCAGATCCGGACGCGAGCGCGAGCAGGCAGAGCACTGTGAGAAGGAGACCCCTGCGCACGCCGGTCATGGTAGGTGAGACGTTTGAAGACGGTGTTACGGCGGTGAGTTGCGCATCGACGCGCGGGCTACACTGTCGCTCCGCGCGGATGTGGCGGAATTGGTAGACGCGCACGGTTCAGGTCCGTGTGCCCTTCGGGGCGTGGAGGTTCAAGTCCTCTCATCCGCACTTTCTTAGCCGAAGTGGCCGGGCCGAAGCCCGACCACCGGCAGACGGCTCGGGCCATTGGCCGGCTGCGCCTCGCAGGCGGCGGAGCCGCCTCCGGCGCAGCCTCGCACCGCTCGCCAGAGGGCCGAGGCCTAGAGGTGTACGCGGTCGCCCCAGGCGGCGCTTCTCGCTTCCTTGTAGGGAGCTCCCTGCTTGCGGCTGATCGTCCGGTCGTGGATCCCGTCCGGCTCGCAGGTGACGAGGTTGACGTGGCCGGAACGGATCTGTGGCTGGCGGATGATCCGCGCTGACGCCTGCGGCGATGGTTCTCGGCTCAGGACGGCGTAGGAGAACTTCTCGTCCTCGTAGCCGAGCTCGACGCCCTTCGCGCGGCGGTGCAGCTTCGAGCGCGGGAGCCGGACGGCGAAGTGGCACCAGTCGTTGGCCGGCAGCGGGCAGGGCAGGTCGTGCGGGCAGGGCGCGACCGTGTGGCCGCCGGCGGCGAGCACCGCGGCACGCGCCTCGAGCACCCGGTGGTAGCCGGCTGGTGTGCCCGGCTCGACGAACGCCACGGTGTCCGCCGTCTGCTCCCAGAGCCGAGTCGCGGCTGCACCGACGTGGTCGAGCTCGCCGAGCACGTACGAGGCGACAACCAGGTCGGCGGAACCGCGCGCCGT